>RGNC01000071.1 GCA_010029175.1 Synechococcaceae bacterium WB8_1B_136
GGCCGCCTCCATGATCGACTGCACCTGCTCCAGGTTGTTCACGTTGAAGGCAGGGATGCCGTAGCCGTTCTCAGCGGCATGGTCGAGCAGCAGCCGAAGCGGGACGAGCGCCATGGAAAACCTCGAAGGTTGAATGCGGGCGATCCTAACCGTCGCCTTTCGCTCAAAGCTCCTGGCGCAGCCCGCTGTCGGCTGCGGCCAGGGCGGCGTCGCAGACGGCCTGGCTGAGGGCCGCCTCCGCCAGCCCTGGCACCATCGGCCGGCCTTGGCGCGCGGCCTCCGCCCACCAGCCGATCAACCGCTGCACCGGTGCCACCCGCCCATCGGGCCACACCCGTGGGAAGGCAAGGGTCGGATCGGCGGCCACCTCCTCCAGGGCCCCGCCTTGGCGGGCCTGCCAGAGCTGGAAACCATGCACGTAGTCGCTCTGGTGGCTGGATCCCAGCACCAGGCTGCCCTCGCTGCCATAGATCTCGATCCAGTAGCCGCGGCCGGGGCGGGTCACCGAGGCCAGGCTCACCTGGGCCGCCAGGTTGCGGCCCTGGGCGGTAGCCAACTCCAGCTGGAGCAGGGCGATGTCCTCGGCATCCACGGCGGCCATGCGACCGCTGCCGTCGGGGAGGGGCCGCTGGGGAATGGCCAGGCTGCGCAGGGCACTGAGGCTGCGGGTGGGACCCAGCAGCCAGTGCAGGGTGTCGAAGGCATGGGTGCCGAGGGAGCCGAGCACCCCGCCGCCGGCGGCCCGTTGGGAATACCAGTTCCAGGGGCGGGCTGCATCGGCCCTGCTGCCCATCAGCCAGTCGAGCTTCACCAGCCAGGGGGCGCCCACGGCCCCCTGCTCCAGCAGGGCCTTCAGCTGCATGAACGCCGGCACGGCCCGATATTCGAAATCCACCGCCACGGTGATGCCGGCCAGCAGCGCCTGCCGCTGCAGCTCCTCGATCTGCGCGGCATCCAGGGCCACCGGCTTTTCCAGCAGCAGGTGCTTGCCGGCGGCGATGGCCGCCTGGGCCAGCTCGAAGCGGGCCGCCGGTGGCGTGGCGATCACCAGGGCCTCCACCCGGGGATCGGCCAGCAGGGCCTCAAACGCGGTGTATCCGGGCAGCTCGGCCGCCCTGCAGGCCTGATCCAGGCGCTCCTGGCGCGGGTGCCACAGGGCCACGGGCTCGGTGAGGGGACAGTCCCGCAGGGCGGGCAGGTGCACCTTTTCGCCGAAGCCGAGACCGGCCACGGCAACGCGCAGGGGAAGGGCGGCTGGGGTGCTGGTGGCCACGGGGCGCAGGGCTCGGTTGTTCAGGAGCCTGCCAGCAGCTCGGCCCCAGCCGTGCACACGGCCTCGATCGTGCGCTCGATCAGATCATCGACACCAGCGGCCTGCCAGCTGCTGCCCCACTGGGGGATGCCGTTCACCGAGGTGTCGCGGAACAGGTGCTGGCCGCAGTCGATCTCCATCACATAGAGGCTGCTGGCCGCTGGCCGTTGCCCGCCCTCAGGGGAATCAGGAGCTGCCGGCTGGAAGCGGCTCAGCGCCGTGAGGTTGCCGCCCTTGCTGATGCGCAGGCTGCCCGCATCCCACCACTGGCGGCCATCGCTGCTGGCTGGCACCTCCCGCCAGTCCACCGGGCCGGCCCAGGCGATGCCGGGGGCCAGGGCCGGAACCAGCACCAGGACGAGGGCGACCAGGAGGGCGGCCAGGGGCGCCACCAGCCGAGCCGCCAGCTGCCGGCCCATCAGGCCACCACGGCCGTGGCGCAACCGTGAATCTTCAGCAGACCGGCCAGGGTGCTGCGCAGCTTGGTGCGGGGCACGATGGCATCCACGAACCCGTGCTCCTGGAGGTATTCAGCGGTCTGGAAGTCGTCGGGCAGTTTTTCCCGCAGCGTCTGCTCGATCACCCGCCGGCCGGCAAAGCCGATCAAGGCTTTGGGTTCGGCCAGGATCAGATCCCCCAGCATGGCGAAGCTGGCGGTGACACCCCCTGTGGTGGGGTGGGTGAGCAGCGGCATGTAGAGCAGCTCGGCCTGGCGGTGGCGCTCCAGGGCGCCGGAGATCTTCGCCATCTGCATCAGCGAGAGCATGCCCTCCTGCATGCGGGCACCTCCGGAGGCGCACACGATCAGCACCGGCATGCGGCGGTGGGTGGCGGCCTCGATCAGGCGGGTGAGTTTTTCCCCCACCACCGAGCCCATGGAGCCCCCCATGAAGCGGAAATCCATCACCCCCAGGGCCAGGGGCATCCCCTCCACCCGGCAGAGGCCGGTGATCACCCCGTCCTTGAGACCCGTGCTGCGCTGGGTGTCGCGCAGGCGATCGGCGTAGCTGCGCCGATCCTTGAACGCCAGGGGATCCGTGGGGGCCAGATCGCTGTCGATGGCCTCGAAGCTGTCCTCATCGGCGATCAGCCGGATGCGCTCGTCGCTGAAGATGCGGTGGTGGTGGCCACAGCCGCTGCAGACGCTGGCATTGGCGATCAGATCCTTGCGGTACACCACAAGGCCGCACTCCGGGCACTTGCTCCAGAGGCCGTCGTCCTCATTCACCTCCTGGGCGTTGCGCACCGCCGGGGCGGTCTTGCGGCGATCGGCGAACCAGTCGAATAGCGACATGGAGGAACAGCGGTCCGGAAATGCGTCCGAGCGGATGGACGCCTGTTCAGTCCATTAAAGGCCGCCCCAGCCCAGGCCAGTGGCCAGCTGTTGCAGCCAGAAGCCGTTGCCGCCGATCCAGAGGGCCAGTCCCCCGCCCGCCAGGAAGGGGCCGAAGGGGAAGGCCTGTCCGCGTTTCAGGCGTCCGCTCAGCAGCCCCAGCAGTCCGAACAGGCCGCCACTCAGCACCGCCAGGGCCACGGCCAGGCCGAGCCCGATCAGACCCAGCCAGGCGCCCAGCAGGGCGGCCAATTTGGCATCGCCCAGCCCCAGGGCCGGTTGTCCCAACAGCCTGCGCGCCAGGGCGCTCACGGCTTCAAAGCCCAGCAGCCCCGCGCTGGCCGCCAGCAGGTGATGCAGCAGCAGGGCCCTGCCACTGGCCTCGCCCTGGCTGAAGCCAGCGATGGCGCTGATGGTCAGCCCGGCCACCGCCCCCCAGCGGCAGAGGGGCTCGGGCAGCCACAGCTGATCCAGATCGATCAGGGTCAGGGGCAGCAGCACGCTCACCAGGCCCCAGCCCCCCAGCACCACCAGCCAGGCGGGTGCTCCCGCCAGGGCCGTGCTGCTGCCCATCGCGGTGGCCACGAACAGGCCCGCACAGAGCAGTTCCACGGCCGGGTAGCGCCATGCAATGGGTGCTCCGCAGTGGCGGCAGCGCCCCCGCAGCAGCAACCAGCTCAGCACCGGGATGTTCTCCAGCCAGCTGAGGGAGGTGCCGCAGCGCGGGCAGTGGCTGCCGGGCAGCACCACGGATTCACCCCGCGGCAGCCGCCAGGCCACCACATTGAGGAAGCTGCCGATGCAGGCCCCCAGCACGGCGGCGAGGATCGGCAGCACGGGATCAGGAGGGAGCATCAGCCTCGGTAGGTGTTCCGGGCGGTGCGCAACCGCTGGTTGCGGTTGCGCACCAGCTCGAGCGGGATGTAGTGCTCGTCGGGCAGCAGCACCGGCAGGTCGAACACCACCCGTCCAGGGCCCGATCGGGGAGCCGCCAGCACCACCCCGATCGGCTCGATGCCACTGGGGCACTGTTCCACGTCGGATCTCAAAGGATGGGGAGGCTGATGGGGTGGGGGGAGGCTCGGCTGGGGAGCCGGCCACGCTGGAGATGCGTCGTGGAATCACCGGGTCCGCCTGACGAACCCAGGCTAGAGGCTCAGGCCAGTTTCTTCTTTTCCTCGATCATGCGATGGATGATCGGGGTGAGGATCAGCTCCATGGCGAAGCCCATCTTGCCGCCGTTCACCACGATCGAGGTGGGGCTGGACATGAAGGAGTCGTGGACCATATCGAGCAGGTAGGTGAAGTCGATGCCCCACTTTTCCCGGGCTCCCTTGCGGAAGTGGATGATCACGAAGCTCTCATCCGGGGTGGGGATGTTCCGGATCATGAACGGGTTGGAGGTGTCCACGGTGGGCACCCGCTGGAAGTTGATGTCGGTGCGGCTGAACTGCGGGCAGATGTGGTTGATGTAATCCGGCATGCGGCGCAGGATCGTGTCCACGGTGGCCTCGGCCGAATAGCCGCGCTCGTGGTTGTCGCGGGCGATCTTCTGGATCCACTCCAGGTTCACGATCGGCACCACGCCCACCAGCAGGTCCGCCAGGCCGGCCACGTCGTAACCGTCACCCTTCACGCCGCCGTGCAGGCCCTCGTAGAAGAGCAGATCGGTGCCGCCGGGGATGGCTTCCCAGGGGGTGAACTGGCCGGGCTCCAGGTTGGTGCCGAGGCGGGCGTTGTGCTCGGCGGCCTCCTCCACGGAGTGCAGGTAGTAGCGCTTCTGGCCGCTGCCGGTTTCGCCGTAGCTCTTGAACAGCTCGCCCAGCTTGTCGAACAGGTTGGCCTCGGGGCCGAAGTGGGAGAAGTTCTCGCCGCGGGCCAGGGCGGCGGCCATCGCCTCCTTCATGGGGCCGCGCTCATAGCGGTGGTAGCTGTCGCCCTCCACCACGGCCGGGGTGATGCCCTCGCGCTTGAAGATCTGCTCGAAGGCCCGCTTGACGGTGCTGGTGCCTGCGCCGGAGGAACCGGTGACAGCCACAACCGGATGACGCTTCGACATGCGCAGGGAAAGCAGAACTGTGGGGGAGTTTGGCAGGTCGTGGGCCCGCCTCCCGGCCTCAGCCCTCCAGGGCCGCCAGCAGCTGGTCGCCCATGGCACGGCAGCCCAGGGGGGTGCAGCCCTCGGCCATCAGGTCGCCGGTGCGGTAGCCGGCGGCCAGCACCTGATCCACTGCTGCCTCCAGATCAGCTGCAGCCGCCTCCCGTTGCAGGCCAATCCGCAGCATCATCGCGGCGCTGAGCACCATGGCCATCGGGTTGGCCTTGTCCTGGCCGGCGATGTCGGGGGCGGATCCGTGGATCGGCTCGAACAGGCCCGGACCGCTCTCCCCTAGCGAGGCGGAGGGCAACATGCCGATCGAGCCGCTGAGCATGGCGGCCTCGTCGCTGAGGATGTCGCCGAACAGGTTGCTGGTGAGCAGCACATCGAACTGGCGCGGGTTGCGCACCAGTTGCATGGCGGCGTTGTCCACGTACATGTGGCTCAGCTCCACGCCGGGGTAGTCGGCCCCCATGGCGGTGACCCGGTCGCGCCAGAGCTGGCTCACATCGAGCACGTTGGCCTTGTCCACCGAGCAGAGGCGGCCGCCGCGCTGGAGCGCCAGCTCGAAGCCCACCTTGGCGATGCGGTCGATCTCATCGTCGAAGTAGGCCATGGTGTTGAAACCGCGCACACGGCCGTTGGCTTCAACCCGCCCCTTCGGGGTGCCGAAGTACACGCCGCCGGTGAGTTCCCGCACCACCAGCAGATCCACCCCCTCGATCACCTGCCGCTTGAGGGAGGAGGCGTCGATCAAAGCCGGGATGATCTTCACCGGCCGCAGGTTGGCGAACAGGCCCAGGCCGGCCCGCAGAGCGAGCAGGCCGGTCTCGGGTCGCTGCTCCCGGGGCAGGCTGTCGTATTGGGGGGAGCCGATGGCGGCCAGCAGCACGGCGTCGGCGCCCCTGCAGGCCTCCAGGGTGCTGGCGGGCAGGGGCTCGCCGGTGGCGTCGATGGCGGCGCCACCCATGGGTTGCTCGTCGTAGACAAGCTCGAAACCGTGCCGGCGGCTCACCGCATCCAGCAGCTGGCGGGCCACTGCCGTGATCTCCGGGCCGATGCCATCGCCGGGGAGCAGGGTGATCCGGTAGCTGGAGGACCGGTAGCTGGATGTCATGGGGGAGGGGCGCCGGCCGCGGGCTTCAGGGCTGGCGCCGAGGCTACGGCCTGGCCTGCTTTTCCAGCTGCCGCAGGGCTTTGGCCAGCTCAGGCAGCTTGTTGAAGGCGGCCGAGCAGCGCAGCCAGAGGCGGTTTGGGATGGCGGGGTAGCCGCTCACCACCTCGCCGGCGGCCACCTCGCCGTGCACGCCGGATTTCGAGGAGGCGATCGATCGATCGCCCATCACCGCCTTGTTGGCCAGCCCCACCTGGCCCGCGAGGATCACGCCGTTGCCCAGCTTCGCTCCACCGGCGATGCCCACCTGGGCCGCCAGGGCGCAGCCCTTGCCGGTGGTCACGCCGTGACCGATGTGCACCAGGTTGTCGATCTTGGTGCCGGCTCCGAGGCGGGTTTCCCCCACCGACGGCCGGTCGATGGTGCTGCCGCAGCCCACCTCCACGCCGTCTTCCAGCACCACGAGCCCCGTTTGCGGCATCTTGCGCCAGCCGCTGGCGGTGGGCACGAAGCCGAAGCCCTCGCTGCCGATCACGGCATTGGAGTGCACCACGCAGCCGAGGCCCAGGCGCGAACCGGGGTGCAGCACGGCGCCGGCGTGGAGCTCGCAGCCCTCACCGATCTGCACGTCGTCGTAAAGCACAACGTTGGGGTGGATCACGCAGCTGGCCCCGATCTGCACCTGGGCGCCGATCACCACATGGGCAGCCACGTGCGATCCCATGCCCACCACGGCCGAGGGGTCGATCACGGCGCTGGGATGGATCCCTGGCGGCAGGGGACGTCGGGGATAGAGGGCATCAAGGGCCTCAGCGAAGCCCAGGCGGGGATCCTGCAGGGCGATCCAGGCCATGCCACGGGCGCTGGCCTGCTGCTGCAGCGCCTCCGTCTCATCCCCCCGCAATGGCAGCAGCAGGGCACTGGCGCCACTGGCGGCCAGGGCTGCTGCCAGGGCATTGCCCGGCTCCAGAAAACTCAGTTGGCCCGGCCGGGCCTGGTCGAGGGCTGCGGCACCCTCCAGTTCGGGGTCGCCAGCCAGGTGGTGGGGAAGCTGCTCCAGCCCACCACCGTTCCGCACGTCGCTCAGGCGGCTGAGCAGGTCGCTGAAGCGCATGAACACCGTGCACGGCCGGCCGGATCGTAGGGCTTCCGGGCCGTCGTGCCGGTTACCGGGGCCGTGGCACGGCGGTGAGCACCAGCTGATCGCGGTGCACCACCAGACCCCGTTGCCCCATCACCGCCTGCAGCTCCTCGCTGCTGAGGGCGCTCAGGCCACGTCCCAGTTCCCGCCCCTGCAGGTTCAGCAGTCGCACGGCATCGCGGGGCTGGAACAGCCCCTCCACCTGGCGCACCCCAGCGGCCAGCAGCGAGGCCCCCTGCTCCACCAGGGCCCGTTCCGCCCCCTCATCCACCGTGATGCTTCCCTTGGGCACCAGGGCATGGGCCAGCCAGCCCTTGCGATCGCTGAGGGGCTCGGGGCTGGCGCGGAACAGCGTGCCCCGCGCCTCTCCCGCCAGCAGGGCCTCCAGCACCGCCGGATCCCGACCATCGGCCAGGCGCACCTGAATGCCACTGGCGGTGGCGATGCGGGCCGCAGCGAGCTTGGTGGTCATGCCGCCGGTGCCCCAGCTGCCGCCGCCCTTGGCGACCCCGCTGAGGGCTTCGAGCTCCGCCAGGCTGTTCACCTCCGCAATCGGCCGGGCCTCGGCATCGTGGCGGGGATCACCGGAGTAGAGGCGATCCACATCGGTGAGCAGGATCAGTTCATCGGCGCCGATGGCCACGGCCACCAGGGCCGAGAGGGTGTCGTTGTCGCCAAAGCGCAGTTCATCGGTGGCCAGGGTGTCGTTCTCGTTGATCACCGGGGTCACGCCCCAGGCCAGCAGCTGGTCGAGGGTGCGGCAGGCGTTCTGGTAGCGGCGCCTGGAGGCCAGGTCGCCGCGGGTGAGCAGCACCTGGGCCACGCAGCGGTCGTGGCTCGCGAAGGCCTGGTCGTAGAGGGTCATCAGCCGCCCCTGGCCCACCGCGGCGGCGGCCTGCAGCGCCGCCACCTCCGCGGGCCGCTGCCGCTGCCCGAGGGCTCGGCAGCCCAGGCCCACGGCGCCGCTGGTGACCAGGGCCACCGGCTCGCCTCGCTGCCACAGCCCGGCGAGGCTGGCTGCCAGATCGGCAATCACCTGCTCGGTGCTGCGCCGCTCATCGCCCCGCAGCAGGCTGGTGCCCACCTTGATCACGCGCCGTGTGCCCATGCCTCAGACGAGGGTGGCGCCGGTGAGGCGGGCCAGTTTCACTTCCAGCTGCTGCCAGTGGTCGTGCCGGCAGGGCAGCCCCTCGGGGTTCACGGGTTTCACCAGCACCGTGTAGAGGCCGAGCCGGTTTCCAGCCAGCACATCGGTGAACACGCGATCCCCCACCAGGGCGACCCGGGTTGGTGGCAGGGCCAGCTGATCGAGCACCTGGCGCAACGGCCCGCGCCGCGGCTTGCCGGCGTTGGTGGTGTACGAGACACCCAGCTGTTCGGCCACGCTGCCGATGCGGCTGCGGGAGGGGTTGTTGCTGAACAGGTGCAGGGGCATGCGCTGCTGGGCCTGCCGCAACCAGCGCTCCATGGCCGGGGGCAGTTCCGTGCCCCGCCGTGGCAGCAGGGTGCGATCCACATCCAGCACCAGGGCCTGGATCCGGCGTTCGATCAGCTGCTCCAGCGGCAGCTCCGCCAGGGTTCCGCCGGCCACCCAATCGGGCTGCAGCAGCTGCGGCAGTGTCAGCTTCGCCAGCATGGGGTCGTCCGCCTCAATCGTCCGCCAGTTCGCGCTCATCCAGTTCAGCCTCGATGCGGGGTTGAACGCGGTTGAACTCCTCGCCCTCCACCAGCACCGCCTCGCCGTCGTGGATGCGGGCCACCACGAAGAAGGGATCCAGGGGGATGAACAGGCCATAGTCCTGCCCCTCGGCCCGGAATTGGATGAGCAGCTCATAGAGATCACTGTCCTCATTGCCTTCGTCGTCGAGCTCCTCCTCCAGTTCATCGGGATCCGGCTCCTCCAGCTCGCCGCTCACGGTGAGGGTCACGGCGGAACGCACCAGGGTGAGGTCGTGCTCCTGGAGCACCACTTCAGCCACCGAGAGGATGCTCTCAGCCCCGTCGAGCTGCTCGATCACCTCGTCTTCGCCATCGTCGTCCTCGGCGATGCGCACCAGGCACACCGGGGTGTCCACGGGCGTCAGCAGGGCGTAGTCGTGGCCATCGAGGGGAATCAACTGCTCCAGGAAGCAGAGCAACTGGCGCCCCTGGCCATCGCGCACCAGCACCGTGGGCACATCGCCGGCCCCGCTCATGTTGGGACTGTTCGCATCGGGGCTGTTGGCGTTGGGGCCGTCGGGGCTCATGCAGATGGGGCGGATCTCATCAGGATGCCTGCACGACCTCCCCGGGGCCAACCGCAGGGGTCGCCGCTGCGACCGGCGCAGGCTCCGGCCCCTCCACCAGCCACTGCTCCAGCAGCAGCGCGGCGGCGGCGCTGTCGAGGGCACCACTGCGATCACCCTGCAGGCCGTGGCGCTCGCCAGCGGCCCAGCTGCTGGCGTATTCGTTCACGAAGCTGAGGGGCAGCTCCAGGCGCTGCGCCAGGCGCTCGCCGTAGCGGCGGCAGTGCTCCGCCTGGGCTGTGAGCTGCTGGCTGGCATCGAGGGGCAGGCCCACCACCAGGGCCTCCGCCCTGCGTGCGGCCACCAGCGCTC
>RGNC01000072.1 GCA_010029175.1 Synechococcaceae bacterium WB8_1B_136
CAGCCGCTCAGAAAACTTACAACACCGTCGGCTCTCGCCTTCCGTCCTGCAAGTCGCACAACAGTTCCAAGCAAACGACACGCGCTTGCTCTCCTGCTGCCTTCTGCTCGCTTGCCTTGCGGCTTGCGCGCAGTCCAAAACCATAACACCCATGGCCCACAGCCTGTCAAGGGGGTGAGGAGGACTGGATCCCTCAGGGCTCGCGGTAGGCGGCGGCGATTGCCCACCGCTGCTCCCTGGCCTGCAGCAAGGCCGCCACGCAGCGGCCATCCAGGTGATTGGCGGCCACCATCGCCTGGAGGATTCGTGCCGTCTCCTCCTCGCTCAGGGCTGGCTTGTAGACGCGCGGCTGGCTCAGGGCGTCGTAGACGTCGGCAACGGCGACGATCCGTGCCTCGAGGCTGATCTGATCGCCCCGCAGGCCAAAGGGATAGCCGCTGCCATCGAGCTTTTCGTGGTGGCCCGCCACCACGTTGCGCAGCTGCTCCAGCTTCGGGTCGGCCACCAGGCGCAGCCCGCTGATCATCTGATCCACCAACTCCACCCCTCGCAGCACGTGGTTGTCCATCACCCGCCGCTCCCGGGCATCGAGGGGGCCGGGCTTGCGCAGCACCGCATCGGGGATGGCCACCTTGCCCACATCGTGGAGGGCGGCAAACAGGTAAAGGTCCTCGGCGTAATCCGAGCGCAACCCCAGCGAGGGACCCAAGGCCATGGCGATCAGGCGGCTGTAGAGCGACACCCGTTCCACGTGGGCTCCCGTTTCAGGGTCCCGCAGGCCGGTCATGCGCAGGGCCAACTGCACCGCCACCCGCAGGCTGTTGATCACGGACATCTCATGGATCAGCAGGAGGCCGATCAGCTCCACCGTGGCGGCCAGCTGCTGCAGCCGTTCCGGCGTGAAGACCCCGGGCTCGAAGGCGTTGAAAAACAGGAACCCGAGCAGCGATCCGCCCCAGTAGAGGGGCACCGTGTAGGACGACCGCCAGCGCTGGTCGAGCAGCCAGCGGCTGTGCCTGGACTGCCGCGACAGCTCCAGAGCCATGTCGTGGATCACCCGGCATTGGCGGGTGGAGGCCAGCTGCTGCAGAGAGGGGATCGTCGCCAGCCGCTGGTCGTAGAAGCTGAGGTTGGGGGGGCTGCTGTTGTGGCTGATGTAGGTGCTGAGCAGATCGTTGTTGGGCTGATACAGGGCAAAGGCCACCCGCTGGATGCTGGGCACCATGTCCTGCAGCCGGCCATGCAGCAGGGCCAGGCGCTGGGAGAGGCTGAGGCTCTCATCCAGGGCCGCATAGGACTGAGGCAACAACAGAGCCATGGCACTCAGGCCGGAGCGCCATCGTCGTCGTCGCCCTCCAGGGCTGTTTCCAGGGTGGTGAGCAGCAGCACCAGGGCGGCACGGCGATCGAGCTCAGGGCCACTCACCTGCTCCAGCCAGCGGCGGCTGAGGTCTTCAATCTGGCTGAACAGCACGTTGCCACTGCGCAGCAGCTCCATCACCCGATCGACGCTGCTCTCATCGGCCTCGGGCATGGGACCCACCACGTAGCGGCGGCCGTCATCGCCGATGTAGGTGAGGTTGCCGTCGGCATCGATGATCGGCACCGCATGGGGAGTGATCGGTTGCTCCTCCATGGGCACTCCCTGCGGCTATCCCCTCCATAGCGCTGGGGGAAGCCGCCGGCAACAGGCCCCTGCGGTGGCTTCAGACCACCGTGGCCATGTGGCGCATCAGGTCGATGCACTTGCAGCTGTAGCCCCACTCGTTGTCGTACCAGGCCACCAGCTTCACGAAGGTGTCGGTGAGGGCGATGCCGGCGCCGGCATCGAACACGGAGGTGCAGCTCTCGCCGAGGAAATCGGTGCTCACCACCTCGTCCTCGGTGTAGCCGAGGATGCCGGCCATGGGGCCCTCGCTGGCGGCCTTCATGGCGGCCTTGATCTGCTCGTAGCTGGCGGGCTTGGCCAGGTTCACGGTGAGGTCCACCACCGACACATCGGGGGTGGGCACGCGGAAGGCCATGCCGGTGAGCTTGCCGTTGAGCTCGGGGATCACCCGGCCCACGGCCTTGGCGGCACCGGTGGAGCTGGGGATGATGTTCTGGGCCGCGCCGCGGCCACCGCGCCAATCCTTCACCGAGGGGCCGTCCACGGTTTTCTGGGTGGCGGTGGTGGCGTGAACGGTGGTCATCAGGCCATTCACGATGCCGAAGTTGTCGTGAATCACCTTGGCGATCGGCGCCAGGCAGTTGGTGGTGCAGCTGGCGTTGGACACGATCGCCTGGCCGGCATAGGTGGTGTGGTTCACGCCCATCACGAAGATCGGGGTGTCGTCCTTGGAGGGGGCGCTCATCACCACGCGCCTGGCGCCGGCGTTGATGTGGGCGCGGGCGGCCTCATCGGTGAGGAAGAAGCCCGTGCTCTCCAGCACATACTCAGCGCCCACCTCGTTCCACTTGAGGTTGTTGGGGTCGCGCTCGGCCGTGATCCGGATCGCACGACCATTCACCACCAGCTGGCCGTTCTCCACCCGCACGTCGCCCTGGAAGCGGCCATGGGTGGAGTCGTAGCGGAGCATGTAGGCCAGGTACTCCACATCGATCAGGTCGTTGATGCCCACCACCTCCACATCGGCGAGGGCCACGGCGCGGCGGAAGGCGAGGCGGCCGATGCGGCCGAAGCCGTTGATGCCGATGCGGATGGTCATGGAGGTGCTCCCGGAACCCTGAGGCAGACAGATGGGCCACCCTAGGGGCTGGGCTGCCGGCGGCTCAGCCCGGCAGAGCGCCATCGCGATCGGAACGGAAACGCACCTCCAACGCCGCCAGATTGGTGGCGGCGAGCAGCAGCATCTGCTCGAACACCGCATGGGTTTGCGGGGCTCCCTGACCCATGGGTTCGCGGCTCATCAGCACCAGCTCCAGCACCGGGCCCTCCGCCTTCGACTGCACATCGGCGAACAGCTGCAGGCGCAGGTTCTCCAGGCCGCCCCGCAGCAAGGCACTGAGGTGGGCGGGGGTGCGGTGATCCACCTCAGCCTGAAGACCATCCAGCAGCGGTTGCAGCGCGTCGATCAGCTGCGCCGCAGACGCCGCCTCCCGAGGCTTGAGCACCAGCAGAAAACGGGCCATGGGCGTGGGCGGATGCCCAATCCTCGTTGATGGCCGCCAAGCGTGGGGGAGCCTGCTCAGCCCTCCTTCTCGCCGCCCTCGAACTGCTCGGTGAGCAGGCGGCGCTGATACTCGGCGGCCAGGGCACTGAGGTGGGCGCGGGCGGCATCGGCCATGGCGGCATCGATCTGATCAAAGGCGCGCCCCTCCGGCACCGGCATCCCCAGCACCAGGGCCAGGGCGTCGAACAGACGCACCTGGTCGTTCTGCCAGGCCTGATAATCGCCCGCCAGTTCCACCAGGTCGTCCTCGGCGGCTTCGCCCCGCTCCACCTCAGCCCGCAGACTCTGGATCTGGGCCAATCGGGCGGAGGTGACCACCGCGTGGGCCGCCCCCAGGGCCGCCAGGGCATCGCTGGCCTCGCGCTTGAGCACCGCCAGATCCCGGCTGCGCACAGCCTTCTCAATCGAGAGCGGTGCCCGCACGCCGGGCAGTTTGGCGGCACTGGCCTGCTGTTGCTGGTCGGGATCGGGGGCCGGGGCCACGGGTGGCGGCGGCAGCGCCCTGGCGGGTTGCAGGGCCGAGCCCCAGCGCAGCAGTGTGTCCGCCAAACGCACCCGCCAACCCCGTTTCGACATCGTGTTCGCTCCGGCTCCTGGTCTTCAATCTGCCGAAGCCCGGGCCTCGGCATGGCTACGGAAAGCCGAAGAAACGGCAACCTCGATCCTGCCAGTGCCGGGGTGATCAGGCCAGGGCCTGCTTGAGGGCCGCCAGGCCGAACACCAGGAACAGGGCTCCACTGAGGCGATACAGCAGCCGCTCGTTCACCCGCTGGCCGATCCACTTGCCAGCCCCCACCGCCAGCCAGGTGACCAGGGCATGCCCCAGCAGCGTGCCGGCCAGCAGGCCCGCAAAGCTGAACACCTTGGCGGGGGCGGTGGCCATGAAGATGGTGGTGAACTGGGTGCGATCGCCCAATTCGGCGATGAACACCAGCCCGAAGGCCTCCCAGATCACCGCCCAGGCGGTGGTGAGCGGCCGGCGGGTCTCGGCCGCGTTGATCACCTCCTCCGCCTCTTCCGCCTCCTCCTCCGCGGCATTGGAGGCCATGCCCTGGGCATCCAGCAGCAGCTTGATGCCGAAACCGAGGAACAGCACCGCCGCCAGCCAGGGCACCACCGCCTGGGGCAGGAGCTCCCGCAGGCCGTAACCCAGGCCCAAAGAGATCAGCGTGACCGCGGTGAGGGCACCGAAGGCGCCGATGAACACCCAGCGGGCCCGGTGGCGCACCGCCAGGATCAGGGCCATGAAGAAGGTCTTGTCGCCCAGCTCAGCCAGGGTGATGGCCGTGAGGCTGGAACCGAAGGCGGCCAGGGTGGGGTCGCCGGGATAGGGAGCTGTCATGGGGATGGGCTAGGCGAACAGCGGTCAAAAAGTCGTGAAGACAGCCGGCAGCTCCACCGCCAGCACGCACCATCCCGGTTCAGCGGCGGCCACCACCACATCGCCGCCGTGCCGGCGGGCAATCGCGCGGGCAATGGGCAGGCCAAGGCCACTGTGGCCGCTCTGGGCTGGCGCTTCCCGCCAGAAACGCTCGAACACGCGCTCGCTGTTGCAGGCGGCGATGCCGGGCCCCTGATCGATCAGCTCCACCCGCCAGTGGCCCGCCAGAAGTTGCGGCCGCAGCCGCACCAGCCCCCCCGGGGGGGAGAAGCGGATGGCGTTGAGCAGGAGGTTGGTGAACAACCGCTGCAGCTGCTCCGGCTGGCCCCGCAGGGGCATCTCCTGCAGCCCCACGGGAGCCTCGAGCTGCAGCCGCAGCCCCCGCTGTGCCGCCTCCGGGCCGTAGGCGGTGAGCAGATCGTCCAGCAGTTCGAGCAGGTCGAAGCGGCACCAACCCCCGAGCGGCACCGCCCCCTCCGACACCCCCTGCTCCTGTCGGGCAAGGAACAGCAGGTCGTCGAGCAGCTGCCCCATCTGGGCCGCCAGGGCATCGATGCGGCGCAGCAACGGCACCTGCTGCGGGTTGCCGGAGGCCACCAGGGTGCGCAGCAGGGTGAGGGGGTGGCGCAGCTCGTGGGAGGTGTCGGCCGTGAAGCGCTCCAGGGCCTGCACCTGCTGCTGCAGGGGCTGAAAGGCCTGGCGCAGCATGCGGCGGCCCACCACCAGGGCCACGATCACCGCCGCGATGCCCCCCAGCAGCAGGCCGCGCCGCAGGCGTTCCAGTTCAGCGGCGGCCGCCCGATCCGACAGCCCCACCTGCACATATCCCGCCAACTGCGGTGGGCCCACGCCGGCGCTGCGCTGGCGTGTGTAGACGGGCTGCCACAGGCTGAGGCCACCGGACCACGACTGCCAGTGGGGCCGTTGCCGCGGACCGGCGGCGGCGGGCATGGGCAGCGGCCCCTCCTGCTGCAGCAATCGGGCGCGGCTGTCGAACCAGCGCACCCGCTGCGCGCGGCGATCGCCCAGGTCGAGCACCTCCCGATCGTTGCGGAACTTGCGGGCGTTTCCCTCCTCACTGAATTCGTGGCTGATCAAGGGCAACTGGGAGGCGGCGGTGGCCGCCAGCTGCCGGGCCTCGGCGCGCAGATCCTCCTGGCGCTCCCCGGCGATGCCCCAATACACGGCGGCCGCAAAGGCGCTGAGCAGCAGCAGGGCAAAACCGGCCCCCTGGACGCCCAGGCGGCGCCGCAGCCGCAGCGGATCAGTGCAGGGCTGTGGGGTTGAGGCGGTAGCCAAGGCCGTAGACGGTTTCGATCAGATCCGGCGGCGCACCGGCACCGATCAGCTTGCTGCGCAGGTTGCGGATGTGGGCCTTGATCGTCTCCTCCCCCACGTCGCGGCGGCCATCCGAGCTGGCGTCGAGCAGCCATCCCTTGCTGCAGCTCTGGCCCTGGGCCCGCAGCAGCGCCTCCAGCAGCAGCGCCTCCTTGCGGGTGAGTTCCACCCGCCGGCCCGCCAGCTCCAGGCTGATCTGACCGGGCACCAGCCGCAGCGGCCCCCAGCACAGCTCCTGGCGCAGGGGGCGATCGCGGCGGCGCAGCAGGGCCTGGATCCGGGCCCGCAGCAGCGGCGGATCGAAGGGCTTCACCACGTAGTCGTCGGCGCCGAGCTCGTAGCCGAGCACCTTGTGGGGCGTGCCATCGCGAGCGGTGAGCACCAGCACCAGTGGCTGGTGGCCGGTGCGCTGCCGCAGCCGGCGGCACACCTCCAAGCCATCACAGCCCGGCAGGGTGAGATCCAGCAGCAGCAGGTCGATGGGCTCACGGGCCAGCAGCTCCAGGGCCGTGGGGCCATCAGCGGCGCTGGCCAGGGCGTAGCCCCACTGGCCCAGCAGCGTCAGCAGGGCCTGGCGCAGATCGGCATCGTCCTCGACGACCAGCAGCTTCACGGCGGATCAGCGGGACTTCGGCCAGTTTTAGACTGGCCCTTCAACGGGATGGTCCATGAGCCCCAGCGCCACACCGCCAAGCCCCCCAGCCCCCAGCGCCACGCAGTGCCACGCCATCGCGCCGGCCGTTGTGCTGCGGGGACCCCGGGCCTGGAGTGAGGCGCTGGAGCCCATCGGCCGGCTCTGCCGGCGCCCGCTGCTGCTGGGCCGCAGCGCCGCCACGGCAGCCCTCAGGGCCGAGCTGCTGGCCGACCTGCGCGCTGCCGGGCTGGAGCCCATCGCCGCTGAACTGCGTTTCGACTGCTGCGAAGAGGATCTGCAGGCCCTTGCGGCAATGGCGCGGGCGGCAGGCTGCGACGGGGTGATCGCCAGCGGGGGCGGCAAGGTGCTCGATGCGGGCAAGCTGCTGGCCCATCGCCTGCAGCTGCGCTGCATCACGGTGCCCACCAGCGCCGCCACCTGTGCCGGCTGGACGGCCCTGGCCAACATCTATTCCCCCGAGGGGGCCTTCCAGGGCGATGTGGGCCTGGCCAGCTGCCCCGATCTGCTGGTGTTCGACCACACCCTGGTGCGCCAGGCACCGGAGCGCACCCTGGCCAGCGGCATCGCCGACGCGATGGCCAAGTGGTACGAGGCCTCGGTGAGCAGCGGCTCCAGCAGGGATGGGCTGGTGCAACAGGCGGTGCAGCAGGCGCGGGTGCTGCGCGATCAGCTGCTGCTGGAGGGGCTGGAGGCCCTGGCGGATCCCGGCGGCGAAGCTTGGATCCGGGTGGCGGAGGCCTCGGCCCTCACCGCCGGCCTGATCGGTGGCATCGGCGGGGCCCGCTGCCGCACCGTGGCCGCCCACGCCGTGCACAACGGCCTCACCCAGCTGCAGGCCAGCCACGGCGCCCTCCATGGCGAAAAGGTGGGGTTCGGGATCCTTGTGCAGCTGCGGCTGGAGGAGGTGCTGGGGGGCAACCAGCTGGCGGCCCAGGCCCGGCGCCAGCTGCTGCCCTTCTTCCAGAGCCTGAAGCTGCCGGTGACCCTGGCGGAACTGGGGCTGGCGAGCGCCAGCTTGCAGGAGCTGCAGCAGGCCTGCAGCTTCGCCTGCCGCCCCGGATCCGACCTGCACCACCTGCCCTTCGCCGTGGACCCCGCCGATCTGCTGGCGGCCCTGGTGAGCACCTGCGCGGCCATCCCCACCGCCAGCCCCCACAGCTGAACGCCATGGGCGCGACGGATGCAACGCCCCAGCGGCAGCTGGTGCAGCGGGCCGCCGCCAGCCTGCTGGACCCCCAGGGCCGCGCCCTGGCAGCGGCGGTGCAGTGGTGGAGGTGCTGGGGGAGGGGCCGCCGCTGCTGCTGCTACATGGCTTCGACAGCTCCCATCTGGAATTCCGCCGGCTGGCGCCGCTGCTGGCCCCCCAGCACCAGCTGTTCATCCCCGACCTGCACGGCTTCGGCTTCTGCCCGCGGCTCAGTGATGGCCCCTACAGCCCCGAGGGCGTGCTGAGCCACCTGGAGGCCCTGCTGGAGCAGATCCTGCAGCGCAGCGGCGCCTCCAGGGTGGGCCTGATCGGTGCCTCCATGGGCGGCTCGGTGGCGGTGGACCTGGCCAGGCGCCAGAGCGCACGGGTGGAGCGCCTGTTGCTGCTGGCCCCCGCCGGCCTCACCGGTCGGCCCATGCCCGTGCCGGCCTGGCTGGCGCCGCTGGGGGCCCGCTTTCTGGGGCTGCCGGCGGTGCGCCGCGGCCTCTGCCGCAGCGCCTTCGCCGAGCCCGATCGCGATGTGGGCCCCGCCGAACTGGAGATTGCCTCGCTGCATCTGCTGTGCCCCAACTGGGGGCCGGCCCTGGCGGCCTTCGCCAGCAGCGGCGGCTTCGCCGGCTGCGGAGAGCCCCTGCCGCCCCAGCCGATCCAGGTGTTGTGGGGGACGAACGATCGCATTCTGCGGCCGCCCCAGAAGCGGGCCGCCCAGGCTCTGTTAGGAGAGCGGATCACGGAGCTGGCGGCCTGCGGCCATCTGCCCCACATCGACCAACCCGCCACCGTGGCCCGCACCTGGCATGGCTGACGACACCACCCCGAAATCCAGTGGCCCGGTGCTGCAACTGCTCGCCAGCGGGCTGCAGTTCTGGATCCGCCAGCAGTGTGAGGCCGTGGAGAGCCTGGAGCTGCAACTGCACGGCTCGGCCATGGCACTGCTGCGGGGCCGCCTCGAGGGGGTGAGCCTGGTGGCCCGGCGGGTGGTGTTCCGGGAGCTGGAGATCGAGATGGCCGAGCTGCGCAGCGGTCCGATCGCCATTCAGGTGGGCAAGTTGCTCAAGGGACAGTCCCTGAGGCTGGAGCAGCCTTTCCAGATCACGGGATACGTGGCCTTCACCGGTGCGGGCCTGAGCCGCTCCCTCTGCGCCCCCAGTTGGCGCGGCCTGGGGGACCAGCTGGCCGATGGCCTGCTGGGGCTGGCGCCGCTGCAGGCGGTGTCGATCGAGCGCGACCGGCTGGTGCTGACCGCCCAGGGGATGCGCTGCGACACCCTGCCGGCGGCGGTGGAGGGCTGCCTGGAGGTGCAGGGTGTGGACAACGAGCTGCGGGTGCGGCTGCCGGGCGACCCCAACATCGCGATCGAGACGGCCAACCTCGAGGGTGGCATGCTGCAGCTGCACGGCAATGCCCGGGTGTCGCCCTAGCGATCTGACCCGCCTCAGCGAATCAGCGGCAGCAGCAGGGTCACCATGTAGAAGAACACCGCCGGCGTGAACAGGTAGCTGTCGATCCGATCGAGGATGCCGCCGTGGCCGGGCAGGAAATCGCCGGAGTCCTTCACGCCGGCATCGCGCTTCATCATCGATTCGGTGAGATCTCCCACCAGGGCGAACACCGCCACCACTCCCCCCAGCAGACCGCCCACGGCCCAGCCCCAGTTCCAGCCCAGCAGCTCACCGAACACTCCCCCCAGCAGCACCGCGCAGCTC
>RGNC01000073.1 GCA_010029175.1 Synechococcaceae bacterium WB8_1B_136
CTGGCGCTGGCTGGTGCCCCCCAAGGGCTGGTGGATCATGATCCGGCTGTGGGGCAGGGCCAGCCGCTTGCCCTTGGTGCCGGCCCCCAGCAGGAAGGCCCCCATGGAGGCGGCCAGGCCCACGCAGATGGTCACCACCTCCGATTTCACGTATTGGATGGTGTCGTAGATCGCCAGGCCGGCGGTCACCGAGCCCCCCGGGGAGTTGATGTACAGGTAGATCGGCTTGGAGTTGTCCTCCGAGTCGAGGTAAAGCATTTGCGCCACCAGGCTGTTGGCGATGGCGTCGTTCACCTCGGAGCCCAGGAACAGGATCCGCTCCACCCCCAGGCGGGTGTAGATGTCGACCCAGCGCTCGTACTGGCTGCCGGGGAGGCGGTAGGGAACGCTGGGGGTGCCGATGGGCATGGCGGGTCGGGAACGAGTGCGGTGCTGGAGCGGTGGGTGAGACGGCGGCCCGGGCAGGCCTGAGGTGGGTCAGCTGATGCCCGGGTTGCCGGGGCTGACGCCGGCGCCGGCGGGCACCGGGGCGGGCAGTTGCTTCTGGCTGGTGAGCACCCGGTCGATCAGGCCGTACTCCAACGCCTCCTGGGCGGTGAGGTAGGTCATGCGGTCGGAGTCTTTGGAGAGCTGCTCCACGCTCTTGCCGGTGTTGGCCGAGAGCATCTCGAGCATGGTGCGCTTGTTGTGCAGCACCTCCTTGGCCCGGATCTGGATGTCGCTGGCCTGGCCGCGGGCACCGCTGCGGGGCTGGTGCAGCACGATCGAGGCGTGGGGGAGGGCGGCCCGGTGGCCCTTGGTGCCAGCGGAGAGGATCATGGCGGCGGTGCCCATGGCCTGGCCGATGCAGATGGTGTGCACCGGGGGCTTCACGTAGCGGATCGTGTCGGCGATGGCGAAGGCCTCGGTTTCAAAGCCGATGGCATCGCCCGAATACCAGCTCGTGCCCGTGGAGTTGATGTAGAAGAAGATCGGCTTCTCCGGGTTGTCGAACTCCAGATAGAGCAGCTGGGCGATGATCAGCTCGGTCACGTCGATGCCCATCTGCCGCTTGGCGTCATCGTCGCTGAACAGCGGCAGCCCGAGGTACACGATGCGCTCCTTGAGCAGCAGCGAGGGCAGGTCGGGCGGCGGAGTGCGCATCACGGCGGAATCGCCGTAGTAGGGGGCTGACGCCGACATCCGGGGGGTCCTGCAGGCCTGAACCGGGAGCCTAGCGGGGGTTTGCGGGGTCCTGATCCCCCTTGCCTGACCGTTTGGGGACGGATTTCCCCTTGCTGCTGCGGGCGGGATTGGGTGGCACGGGCCTGGGGGTGGCCGGCGCGGCTCCGGCCTCCCCATCCGCTGGCTCCAGCCGGGCGAACACCATGCGGCCCGTCGGCGTCTGCAGGGCACCGGTGACCACCACCGGCAGCCGCTCGCCGCTGCGGCCGTGGGCGCCGTCCACCACCACCATCGTGCCGTCCTCCAGGTAGCCCACCCCCTGGCTGGCCTCCTTGCCATCGCGCACGATCTTGAGGTTGAGCTCGTCGCCCGGCTGCACCTCCGGCCGCAGGGCGATCACCAGCTCGCTCAGGTTCAGCACCTTCTGATCCTGCACCTCGGCCACCTTGGCCAGGTTGTAGTCGGCGGTGAGCAGGGTGCCGCCGGTGTCGGCGGTGAGCTTGAGCAGCTTCTCGTCCACGCCGCTGCCCTCGTAGCGGGTGGTGTTCACCACCAGCCGGCGCCCATGGCGCTCCCGCAGCTCGCTGAGCAGCTTGAGGCCGCGGCGCCCCTTGCCCCGCTTCTCGGTGTTGGCGGAATCGGCCAGGGCCTGCAGCTCGTCGATCACGCTCTGGGCCACGATCACCTGCCCCTCCAGCAGGCCCGAATCCAGCAGGCCGCGGATGCGGCCGTCGATGATCACGCTGGTGTCGAGGATCTTGGCGCTGGCGGGCATCAACACCCCATCGGCCACCAGCAGGGCCTCGGTGCTGTTGGGGTTGAACAGCCGCAGCAGGGTGCGCCCGTGCACCTCCGCCAGGTTGTAGCCCGACACCCCGAAGAACACGTTGGCCGCCACCGCCGCCAGGGGCTTCACCAGCACCAGCTCCCAGGGGAGGGAGAGAAACAGGATCGGTGAAATCAGCAGGTTGGCCACCAGCAGCCCCAGGATCAGCCCCACGGCGCGGCTCACCAGCAGGTCGGTGGGCATGGTGCGCACCTGCTGCATCAATCGCCGCCGCAGTTGCTGGAACACCACCCCCGCCAGCAGGCCCGCCAGGGCGCCGGCGCCCCCCAAGATCCAGCTGAGCTGCTCCAGGTTCTGGATGCGGATCAGCTGCTGCTCCGGCAGCAGGTCGACCCCCAGCCAGCCGGCGGCGGCGCCGGACACCACAAACAGCACCAGGATGAGGGTGTCCACCATGACCGGTGCTGTGGCTTCAACGGGCTTTGTGGAGGCAGCATGCCCGATCCCGGGGGCGCTGGCCGTGGGCGTTAACCGGCCTTGCCTGTGAACCCACACCCATCCCGCTGCCGCTGGCCGCCCCGCAGCGCCTACCTGCACATCCCCTTCTGCCATCGGCGTTGCTTCTATTGCGATTTCCCGGTGGTGCCCCTGGGCGACCACGCCGATGGGGAGCACTCCCGCTCCATCGCCGCCTACCTGGAGCTGCTGCAGGCCGAGATCAACGGGGCACCGGCCGGGCCGCCCCTCTCCACGGTGTATGTGGGGGGCGGCACGCCCTCGATGCTCAGCCCCGGGCAGTTGCGCCAGCTGCTGCAGGCCCTGCGGCGGCGCTATGGCCTGGCCCCCGGGGCCGAGGTGACCCTGGAGATGGATCCCGCCAGCTTCGATGCCGAGCGTCTGGCCGGCCATCTGGCCGCCGGCGTGAACCGGGTGAGCATGGGGGGTCAGAGCTTCGATGATGCGGTGCTGGAGCGGCTGGGCCGGCGCCACCGCCGCGCCGATCTGCTCCAGGCCGCCGGCTGGCTGGAGGCGGCCCGCCGCCGCGGCGAGCTGGCCAGCTGGAGCCTGGATCTGCTCCAGGGGCTGCCGGGCCAAACCCTGGAGCACTGGCAGGCCCAGTTGCGGCAGGCCATTGCCCTGGGGCCGCCCCACCTCTCGGTGTACGACCTGATCGTGGAGCCGGGCACGGTGTTTGAGCGCTTGGAGGCCCGGGGCCAGCTGGATCTGCCGGAGCCGGATCTGGCGGCCGACCTGATGGAGCTCACGGCACGGCAGCTGGCGGCCGCGGGCTACGGCCATTACGAGATTTCCAACTACGCCCAGCCCGGCCACGCCTCCCGCCACAACCGCGTGTATTGGAGTGGTGCCGGCTGGTGGGGGTTCGGCATGGGGGCCACGGCCGCCCCCTGGGGTTCGCGGCAGGCCCGCCCCCGCACCCGCGAGGCCTACGGGGCCTGGCTGCGGCAGGGTGGCGCCGCCGCCGCTGAGGGATGCGGGCCCGGCGAGCCGATGCCCTTCGATGAGCGGCTGATGGTGGGGCTGCGGCGGCGGGAGGGGGTGAGCCTGTGGGCCCTGGCCGGCGAGGCGGGCCTGACGCCGGCAGACCTGGAGCCGCTGCTGCGGCGCTGGCAGCCCGCGATCGAGCGGGGCTGGCTGCTGCGGGAGGGCCCCCGCTGGCGCCTCTCGGATCCAGAGGGGCTGGCCCTCAGCAATGGGGTGTTGCGGGAGCTGCTGGCGTGGTGGGATCAGCGCTCAGATCAGCGCTCAGTTCAGCGGCCGGGCGTGGGGGAGAGGCCAGCCCCGCCACCCAGCCCCTGAGGGCCTCCACCCCCAGCTGGCGGCCGTTGAGCAGCGGCGGGCAGAAGGGGGGCTGCCGTTCGGTGAGGCCCAGCAGGTCGGCGGTGACGCGCACCTGGCCGTCGCAGTGCTCACCGGCGCCGATGCCGATCACCGGAATCTCCAGCTCGGCGCTCAGCTGGGCGGCCACGGGGCCGGGCACGTGCTCCAGCACCAGGGAGAAGCAGCCGGCGGCCTGCAGGTCGAGGGCCCTGCGGCGCAGGCGTTCCTGGCTGATGGGGTCGTTGGCCTGACGGCGGTAGCCCAGTTGATGCACCGACTGCGGCGTGAGCCCCAGATGGCCCATCACCGGGATGCCGGCACGCACCAGCCGATCCACCACCGCCACGGTTTCGGGTTCACCCCCCTCCAGCTTCACCGCCGCCGCCGGGCTGTCCTTCAGCACCAGGCCCGCGGCGGCCACGGCGTCGTCGAGGCCGCACTGATAGCTGAGGAAGGGCAGGTCGGTCACGATCAGCGGCCGCTGGCCGATGGGCCGCCGCAGCCCCCGGCCCACGGCGCGGGTGTGGAGGATCATCTCCTCGAGCGTGACCGGCAGGGTGGTGGCATGGCCCAGCACCACCATCGCCAGGGAGTCGCCCACCAGGATCACATCGGCGCCGGCCTCCTCCACCAGGGCGGCAGAGAGGGCGTCCCAAGCGGTGAGCACGGCGATGGCACGGCCTTCCCGCTTGTGGCTGAGCAGATCCGCGGGACGCAAGGGGCGAGAGCCTCGATAGCCAGGGCCCATTGCTAGCATCCAACCGACTCGGACCCACGCGGCCCGGACGCCTAAATCTGGTCAGGACCGGAAGGGAGCAGCCACACGGGATGCTCCGAGCAGGCGTGGACTCCGGGTCACCCAACTGCAGCGCCCAGCCGGAGGGTTCGCACCAAGGCCGCGTTTCCGGCCGGTGCGTGTCGCGCCTCAGCTGTTCTGCTGGCGATTCAGCAGGAAGGAGGGGATGGCGGCGCCGCTGGGCTCGCTGGTGCTGCCACTGGTGAAGCTGGCCAGGGAGCGTTCGGCGGGGCGGTAGGGGCCGCCACCCTCGAAACCGGTGGCGATCACGGTCACGTGGATCTCCCCTTCCAGTCGCTCGTCCACCACGGCGCCCACGATGATGTTGGCCTCGGGATCCACCACGTCGTAGATCACCTCCGAGGCGGTGGTCATGTCCTCAAGGGTCATGTCCTTGCCGCCGCTGATGTTGATCACGCAGCCCTTGGCGCCGTCGATGCGGGCGGCTTCCAGCAGGGGGCTGCTGATGGCGGCCTGGGCCGCCTCCGTGGCCCGTGAGCGACCGGAGCCCACACCCAGGCCCAGCAGGGCGGTGCCGGCGTCGGTCATCACCGAGCGCACATCGGCGAAGTCCACATTCACCAGGCCGGGCCTGGTGATGATGTCGCTGATGCCCTTCACCCCCATCCGCAGCACGTCGTCGGCGGCGCGGAAGGCCTCCTGCAGGGGAGCCCCGGCGATGGCATCGCGCAGGCGGTCGTTGGGGATCACGATCAGGGTGTCCACGTGCTCGCTCAGGCGGGCGATGCCCTCCTCGGCCTGACGCATGCGGCGGCGCCCCTCAAAGCCGAATGGCTTGGTGACGATGCCCACGGTGAGGGCACCGCACTCCTTGGCCACTTCCGCCACCACGGGAGCGGCACCCGTGCCGGTGCCGCCACCCATGCCGGCGGCGATGAACACCAGATCGGCACCCTGAAGGGTCTGGGCCAGATCGGTGCGGGATTCCTCGGCCGCCTTCTGGCCGATGGCCGGATTGCCGCCGGCCCCGAGGCCGCGGGTGAGCTTCTGGCCCAGCTGCACCCTCTGCTTGGCGGCCGACTGCAGCAGCGCCTGGGCGTCGGTGTTCAGCACCCGGTAGCCCACCCCCTGGAGATCGGAGGCGATCATGCGGTTCACGGCATTGCTGCCGCCACCGCCAACGCCGATCACCTCAATGCGTGCCGACTGGCTCGGCACGATCCCGCTGGAGCCATTGCTGGTGGCGGTGCTGAGGCCTTCGGGTGCGATCTCCATGGAAGGTCCCATGCCATTCATGCTGAGCAGCATTATGTCGTTGATGGGTCCAAACAGGACCGAGAATCAGCACACCTTTGCGCGTTCCTCTCGCTCCGGCAACGGGCTGTCATGGTTTGCGGGTGGTTTTCACTGCCGGCTGCGGCCAGTCGCGCCGGGCTGTGATCCAGGCACCCCGGGCTGTGATCCAGGCAACCCGGGCTGTGATCCAGGCGCTCCGGCCTGGGATGTTGTGCTCCCAGCCTGGGATGTAGTGGTGGTTGGCTGTCCTGGCAGGCCGAGTTCGGGCTTTTCGGGATCGCTGAGATCGATCGATTGCACCTGCAGCTTCTTGAGTTGCTGGGGCAGCTGACGGGAGAGATGCTGCAGCACCTCCAGGCGGCGGGGTAGCCGCTCATCGGGAGGGCCCAGGTGCACGCTGCCGAGGGTGGCGGTGCGCAGCCCCAGGTTGCCGTTGGCCTCGAAGTGAATCTCCTCCAGCCGGCTGCCCAGCTGATCGCGTTTGGCCAGCACCAGGGCCAGGGGTTCCCGCAGCCGCTGCTGCCACCCGATCACGCGCACCTGGGGCAGGGAGGCGCTGCCGCCACTGCGTTGCTGGCGGCTGCTCATCCAGTTGCCGAGCCGATCCACATAGCCGTTTTCCTCGCCCCGGCCGGTGCGGCGCTGGGCCTGGGCCACGGCCTCCCGGTCGACCAGTTCGATCCGCAGCCGCGGCGGCAGCATCAGCCGGCTCACCTGCACCTGTTCCACCGGCAGGCTTGCGGCCAGACGGCTGCGCAGCTGCTGGGGGCTCACGGCCAGCAGCGACAACGGGAAGCGCAGGCCCCCCTCGCGGATCACCTGCTCGCGGTTCACCTGGCGGCTGCCCAGCACGATCACCTGGTTGGGGCTCTGCACCACCCAGCCCTCCCGCAGCAGCAGCCAGCCCAGACCGGCGGCACTGCCGCTCAGCACCAGGATGCGCCAGAGCTGCTTGAGCCGGTCGCGGCGGCGTTGCTGCCGGAGCTGGTGCCGCCGCTCCGCAGTGGTGGGGCCCAGAGCCTGACTCACAGCTCGCAGCGGGAGCGGGCCATCAGCTCCGCCATCCAGCGGCGTGCTCGCTCGGCATCCGAGAAGGGGAGATCCTTCTGCTGGCCGCCCCCCACCAGCCGCAGTCGGCAGGCCCCCTGGGCCTCCTCGGTGAGCGGTGCCTCCCCGGAGCCGAGGGCCAGCAGCTCCACCAGTTCCAGGGTCTTCACCTCGAAGCTGTCCTTGGGGGTGAGCTTGCCCGACTCAAACACGCTCCAGCTCACCACGCCATTGAGCAGGCGGGCGCCACCGCAGTCGTCGAGCTTGGCCAGCTCCGCCCCCTCGGCCCAGGCCCTGAACAGCCGCTGGCGGCGGCGCTCCAGCCAGCCCAATGCCGTGAGCAGGGGGAACACCACCAGCAGCGGCAGCCACAGCAGCCCATGACTCATGCGGCTTCAGCCCTCCGATGCGCCGATGCGCCCGATTCTTGCGCCAGTTGCACCAACTGGTGCACCAGTTCTTCAAGCGGTAACCCGCTGGCCTCCCACAGCATCGGGTACATGCTCTGGCTGGTGAAGCCCGGCAGGGTGTTGATCTCGTTGAGCCACAGCTGGCCGCTGGCCTGCTCGTAGAAGAAGTCCACCCGCGAGAGGCCCGCCGCACCCACCGCACGGCAGGCGGCGATGGCCATCTCCCGCGCCCGCTCGGCTAGGGCGGAGGGTACCTCGGCCGGGATCACGGTGTGGCTCTTGCCGTCGCTGTACTTGGTCTCGTAGTCGTACCAGTCGGCATCGAAGCAGATCTCCCCCAGCACCGAGGCCTGCATCTGGCGGTTGCCCAGCACGGCGCATTCCAGCTCGCGGGCTTGCACACCCTGTTCCACCACCAGCCGTGGGTCGTGGCCGGCGGCCTCCCGCAGCCCCGCCAGCAGCTCGGCGCGGTTGGTGGCCTTGCTGATGCCCACCGAAGAGCCCAGGTTGGCGGGCTTGATGAAGCAGGGGTAGCCCAGCTGCTGCTCCAGCCGGTTGAGCAGGGCCTCACGGTCGTGCTCCAGCTCTTCGGCATCCACGCAGGCATAGGGCACCTGCGGCAAGCCGGCGGCGGCAAAGGCGGCCTTCATCGCCTGCTTGTCCATGCCCACGGCCGAACCCAGCACCCCGGAGCCCACGAAGGGCACCTGCATCAGGCTGAACAGCCCCTGGATCGTGCCGTCTTCGCCGTTGGGGCCATGCAGCACCGGCACCCACACCTGCACATCCAGGGCACCGTGGCCGGGGTGCCCTTGGCCAGCACCATCTCAGCCACCGCCGGCGGCCACCAGTGGCCCTGCCGGTCGATGTAGAAGCAGCTCAGCCGGTAGCGCTCGGCATTGGCGCCGCGGCGCAGGGCGCCGGCCACGGTGTTGGCCGAGCGGATCGACACCGCATGCTCCCCGGAGGCTCCCCCGAACACCAGGCCGAGGTGGGTGGGGGCGGCAGCCATGGGCGCAGGCACAGAGGGGCCAAACGTATCAGCGATCCGGCGCCGCACCAGGGTGGGTGGATGGGGCCGCCACCCCGCTCAGGGAGAAGGCCCGCACGGCCTCGATGCGCACCGCCGCCAGATCGCCCGGTTGCCAGCTGCCTGCCGCTGCGCCGGCAACCGGGGGGCGTTCGGCCGGGAAGAAGGTGAGCCGGTTGGTGCGGGTGCGGCCCATCACCTGCTGCGGGTCCTTGGGGTTGGTGCCCTCCACCAGAACCTGCTCGATGCGGCCGGCGTAGCGGGCGCTGCGCTCGCGGGCCTTGCGCTCCACCAGGGCATTGAGTTCCTGCAGGCGGTCAACCTTCACGGTTTCGGGCAGCTGATCGGGCCAGTCGGCCGCCGGGGTGTTGGGCCGCGGCGAGTAGGCGGCGGTGTTCACCTGGTCGAAGCCGATCTCCTCGATCAGATCCAGGGTGCGGCGGTACTGGGCGTCGGTTTCGCCGGGGAAGGCCACGATCACATCAGCGCTGATGGCCGCATCGGGCATGCGCTCGCGGATGCGCTCGATGATGCGGCGGTAGCGATCCACCGTGTAGCCGCGGGCCATGGCCTTGAGCACGGCGTCATCGCCGCTCTGGAAGGGGATGTGGAAGTGCTCGCACAGCTTGGGCAGCTCGGCGCAGGCGTCGATCAGCCGCTCGGTGAAGTAGCGGGGATGACTGGTGGCGAAGCGGATCCGCTCGATGCCCTCCACATCGTGCACGTGGTGCAGCAGATCGGTGAGGGTGTGGGCGCGGCGGCCCTCGGGGGTGATGCCGGGCAGATCACGCCCGTAGGCATCGATGTTCTGGCCCAGCAGGGTGATCTCCTTGAACCCCTGGGCCGCCAGCCCTTCCATTTCTAGGCGGATGGCTTCGGGCAGGCGCGACTGCTCCTTGCCGCGCACCGAGGGCACCACGCAATAGGTGCAGCGCTCGTTGCAGCCGTAGATCACGTTCACCCAGCCGCACACCTGGCTGTCGCGCCGGGCGGTGGTGATGTCTTCGAGGATGTGGTGCTCTACAACACCTGCACCATCCGCGACAACGCGGAACAGAAGGTGTACAGCTACCTGGGTCGCC
>RGNC01000074.1 GCA_010029175.1 Synechococcaceae bacterium WB8_1B_136
GGGGCTCAGGGCAGGGCTTGCGGCCCAGGGCCTGCACCACCGCGCTCTCACCCCGGTGGTAGGGCCCTTCCTCGATCCAGCGCCGCTGCTCCTGCAGCACCAGCCACTCCAGGCCGGCCAGTTCGCTGCGCAGCTGTTCGGGCTCGATCAACAGCGCGGCCACCGGTGGGCCGCCCGTGCCCAGCGCCAGCTGGCGCGGTGTGTAGGCCTCCAGGATCAGGTGGCCGCCCGGGCGCAGGGCTTTCACCGCCTTGCGATGCACCGCCGCGCGCAGGTCGGGCGGCAGATGCATCCAGGTCGCCACCACCAGATCGACGCTCTCGGGCTCGGGCGTGTAGTCCGCCAGGTCGCAGCAGAGGGTTTTGATGCTGAGCCCGCGCTCGGCTGCCAGCTGGTTGGCCTTGCCCAGTCCCACGTTGCTCAGGTCCTGGGCGATCACCGCATGGCCCAACGACGCCAGATAGACGGCATTGCGACCTTCCCCCTCTGCCATGCAGAGGGCTGTGCCAGGCGGAAGGGCAGCGCCGTGGTGGCGCACGAAGTCGTTCGGCTCCGTTCCGTAGGCGAAGCCCGGCTCTGCGTAGCGCTGGTTCCAGAAGTCGCCGTTGGTCATGGAGAGCGTGGACCTTGCATAATGACTTCATCGTCATACAGCGTTGCCATGGGTGCCTCCGGGCCCATGCCCACCCCCCAGCTGCTGGAGGAGTTCAGCCAGTTCTTTCGCCTGTTGAGTGAGCCGGCGCGGCTGCAGCTGCTCTGTCTGCTCAAGCAGGGTCCCATGGATGTGGCCAGCCTGATCGCGGCCAGCGGTTTTTCCCAGTCGCACATCAGCCGCCAGCTGGGTCAGCTGCAGCGGGCCGGCCTGGTGCGCTGTGAGCGCGATGGCGTGCGCACCATCTGGCACGCCGACAGCGACCTGGTGGACGACCTCTGCACCCTGGTGCAGACCCGCCTCAAGCAGCGCCTCGAAGCCCAGTTGCAACAGCTGCAGACCGTTTGAGCCTCGGGCCCTTGGCTGCGCTGGCCCTCACGCCTGCCGGGCCCCGTCCAGGTTGGCATCGCCGAGGTTGCAATCCCCCAGGTCGCAGCCCCGCAGGTCGGCTTCGCGGAGATCGGCGTTGCGCAGATCCGTGCCGTAGAGGCAGGCGCCCCGCAGATCGGCCCCATGCAGCTGGGCTCCCTGCAGCAGAGCGAAGCTGAGGTCGGCTCCTTGGAAGTCCGCCCCGCCCAGATCGGTGAGCTGGTCGAGCCCACTGCGGAAATCCGCCTCCACCAGCCGGGCCTGCCGCCAGTGGCTGCCGGCGGCCACAACGCCCCGCAGGCAGCAGCGGTGCAGCAGCGCCCCGGAAAACTCCACGCCCTGCAGGCGGGAGCCGGTGAGGTCGGCCTCATGCCAGAAGGAATGCCTGGCCTGGGCCGTGGAGAGATCGGCACCCCAGAGCAGGGCCTGCTGGAAGCAGCAGCCCTCCAGCTGGGCGCCGCGGAATCGGGCCCGGCCCAGGCGGGCCTCCTTGAAACTGCTGCCCCTCAGGTCGCAGTCCGAGAGATCGAGGTCCACGCCGTCGAGATCCCCCAGCCGCAACCCCGGGAAGTGGCGCTGGCCAGCGCCGAGGGCCGCGCGCAGCTCCTCGAGGGTCTGTGGACCCGGGATGGGGGCGGCCATCAGAGGATGGCGGCCAGGGCATCCAGCTGTTGGCGGCGGGTGGCCAGCAGCAGCTTCTCGGCCTGGCCGATCAGCTTGAACACGGTTTTATCGCTCACCTCGTAGAACACCAGTGAGCCCTCCGGCCGGCGCTGCACCACCCCGGCAATGGTGAGCAGCTTCAGGTGCTTCGACACCAGGGCCTGGCTGAGGCCCGTTTTCTCCACCACGGCTGTCACGTTGAGGGGGCCGCCCCGCAGGGCCTCCAGCACCGCCAGCCGATTGGGCTCGGAGAACACCTTGAAATATTCAGCCAGGGCTTCCATGGGCAGGGACGGGTCGGGTGAATGGAGCTGTGGTTCCACCCTACCGCGGGCAACCAGTATCACGATGCCGTTATGCTGTGATCTTGTTGTTGCCGTCAGGCGCTGCGCCCATGTCGACCGCGTCCCTCGCTCCGCCCCTGGGGCTCCTGCCGCTTGAGTGGCCTCGGCAGGAGGCTCTTCTGGAACGGCAGCACGATCGCCTCGAAGCCCTGCTGGCCGATCTGGTGGACCGGCACTGCCGCTCCGTGCAGGAGTGCAGCGGGCTGGAGCTGGAGGCCGAAACACGCGACTGCATGCGGCTGCTGCGGGGCCTGCGCCTGCACCTGCGGCTGGAGGAGCGCTGGTTGGCGCAGCGCGGCTGCCTCTGCCCCGGCCACCGGGGCGCTCACCGCGACGCGGCGGAGCTGGCCTCCTCTGGCTGGCAGCTGAGCGCAACCCAGCGGGCTGCCCGCCTGCCCTGGTTGATGGACCTCCAGCAGTGGTTCCACGGCCACCGCCGCGGGCCCGATGCCATCGCCTACGCCCGGGCTGCCACTTCCTCTTCCACTTCCATCTCCTCCCTCTGATGACCAGCACCGCTCCCCACCTGCGCGAGGACCTGCTCACCCCGCGCTTCTACACCACCGAAATCGAGAAAGCGGCCAAGACCGACCTCGAGGGCCAGCGCGCCGCCTTCACCGCGATGCTCAATGAGATGGAGGCCGACTACAACCGCGACCACTTCGATCGCAAGGCACCGCTGGATCGGCTGCGGGACCTCAATCCCGAGGAGAAGAGTGCCTATGAGAGCTATCTGGTGCGCAGCTGCGTGTCGGAATTTTCCGGTTTTCTGCTGTTCAAGGAGCTCTCCCGCCAGCTCCAGAAAGCCCATCGCCCGGAGCTCAGCCGCCTGTTCAACCTGATGGCCCGCGATGAGGCGCGCCATGCCGGCTTCCTCAATCGGGCCCTGGTGGCCGAAGGGATTGAACTTGATCTGCCGGCGTTGAGTGGCAAGCGGCCGATCACCTGGTTTCCCCTGAGCTGGGTGCTGTATTCGGTGTATCTCTCCGAGAAGATCGGCTACTGGCGCTACATCCTCATTGATCGCCATCTCAAGGCCCACCCCGAGAACGATTTCGCTCCCCTGTTCGACTTCTTCGAGCCCTGGTGCCAGGACGAGAACCGCCACGGCGACATCTTCAACATGTTGATCCGCTGCTGGCCGGGGCTGCGGGAGGGTCTGCGGGGGCGCCTGCTGAGTCGTTTCTTCCTGTGGAGTGTGTTCCTCACCCACAGCCTCACGGTGTGTGAGCGGGGCCATTTCTACACGTTGCTGGGCATGGATCCCAGCCGCTTTGATGAAGAGGTGATGCGGCAGACCAACCGCACCGCCCGCCGCGCATTCCCGGTGGTGTTCAACCTGGAGGAACGCACCTATTTCGAGCTGCGCGATCAGCTGGTGGACACCTTTCGCGCCATCAAGGCCACCGCCGCCGAGCCGGCCGGTGTGGGTCGGTTGCTGAAGGGACTGGGCTTGAAGGTGCGTTTTGCTGGCCTGCTGCTGCGCCAGTTCAGCCAACCGATGGTGGCGTCCGCTGAGGCCCTCGCATGAGCGCTGCCCCCACGATGCCCGACACCGCCACGCCCGCCTACCGCGATGCCTACAGCCGCATCAACGGTGTGGTGGTGGTGGGCGAAGGCCTGGCGGATAGCCACTTCCGCCTGCTGGCCAAGGCCATCCCCGAAGACCAGGAGGAGTTGATCCGGCTGGGGGCGATGGAGGGGCGCCATGCCCGCGACTTCACCGGCTGCGGGCGCAACCTCGGGGTGAAACCCGACGTGGTGCTGGCCAAACGGCTGTTCGCGCCCCTGCATCAGCTGTTTCTGGAGTGCGACCGCAGCGGTGATCTGCCGGGTTGTCTGGTGATCCAGGGGCTGGTGGTGGAGTGCTTCGCCGTGGCCGCCTACCGCCACTACCTGCCCGTGGCCGATTCCTATGCCCAGCCGATCACGGCCACGGTGCTGAACGACGAAGCCGAGCATCTCAACTACGCCGAGGGCTGGCTCAAGGCCCGCTTCGCCGAGGTGGAGCCGGCGGTGACGGCCATCTGCCGGCGTGCCCTGCCGGTCAGCCTCGCCATCCTGCAGGAACTCACCGCTGACATGCGCGCCATCGGCATGGACCCCCTCGATCTGGTGGCCAGCTTCAGCGAGCTGTTGCAGCAGTCGCTGGAAACCATCGGCTACGCCCCCAAGCAGGCCCGGCGCCTGATCATGGGGGCGGCTGCCTCAGTGACCCTCAACTGAAGGTGGCCGTGGCGGCAGGGCTGAGGCCCGCTGCCGCAGCAGCTCGGGCGAGAGCACGGCGGTCTTGGTGCGGCCGCCGAAGCGCAGGTGCAGCCAGGTGATTACGGCCTCGTCCTCGGCGACCACGGCCTCCTGGCCGCCGCTGGCGAGGAACAGCTCCCGCACCAGCTCGGGGCTGAGGTGCCAGAGGGGCGCATCGGGGCCGCGGCGCTCGCGCCGCTCGGTGATTAGTTCGCGCAGCTGGCCGTCGCCGCTGAGCTGGCCCTCGGGGGCGAGCAGCACGTGGAGCAACCGGGAGTCGGTGGGGGTGGTCATGGCGATCAGGGTCGCGGGCTGGGGTTGCAACAACTTTGCAATCATCTGACTGCATCACAACGATAGCGTTATAACGTGGTCTTGTTGGCGGCTTCGGCGGCCGGCCGGCGTTTGCTTCGCCTTCTGTGATGACCACCACCCACCCCGGCTCCATCTCTGATCACGCCAACCAGGCCGATGCCGCCCTGCGCAAGGGCTTCGGCCCGCGGGTGCGCAAGCTCCATGCCCGCATCGGCAAGGCCCACCACCAGGCCGAGGGCATGGAGTTCTCCAAGGCCCTGCTCGATGGGCAGGCCACGCCTCTGCAGCTGGCGGCCCTGATGCGGTCGCTCAAGCCCGCCTACGCCCTGCTGGAGCAGCAGGTGCCCGAGCTGGCCTCGGCCCTCGGGGCTTCGGCCTCCCCCTGGTCGTCGCTGGCGCGCTCTGCGGCCCTCGACCACGACCTGTCGATCCTGGCCCAGCTGCCGCCCACGCCCGCCTCAGCGGCGGCGGCGATCTGGCTGGAGCAGCTGCGGGTGCTGGCCCAGCAGCAGCCCCACCGCCTGATGGCCCACGTGTACGTGCGCTACGGCGGTGACCTTTCCGGCGGCCAGCAGCTGGCCCAGCAGGCCAATGCCATCCTCGAGCGCCATGGCCTGCCGGCCCTGAGCTTCTGGGCCTTCGATCGCCCGACGGCGGAGCTCAAGCAGGCCCTTCACGACGCCTTTGAGCAGTTCGATCTCTCCCCTCAGGAGGAGGAGGAGTTGCTGGAGGAAGCCGAGTTCGCCTTCCACTCCACCCAGCGCCTGCTGGCGGAGCTGGCCGACCTGCCGCCGGCCTGATCGGTTTCCTTCGCGTACCCCCACTCCCATCGCTTCCATGCCCTCCATCGCCACACCATCTCGGCTCAGCCCGATCGAGCTGCTGCTCAAGTACGACCAGCCGGTGCCGCGCTACACCAGCTACCCCACGGCGGCGGCCTTCGGCCCGGCGGTGGGGGCTGCGCAGATGGCAGCCCAGCTGGCCCAGCCCAGCAGCGATCCCCTCTCGCTGTACGTGCATGTGCCGTTCTGTCGCCATGCCTGCTGGTATTGCGGCTGCAACCGGGTCACCACCCAGCTGGGCTCGACGGTGGTGGCGCCCTACCTGGCGGCCCTGGCCAAGGAGCTGGAGCTGGTGAGCGCCGCCATGCCCCAGCGCCGGCGGCTGGCGCAATTGCATTGGGGTGGGGGCACCCCCAACTACCTCAACGCCGAGGAAACGCAGACGTTGTGGGGCTTGATCGCGCAGCACTTCGATCTGGAGCCCGATCTGGAGGCCTCGATCGAGGTGAACCCGGAGTTCCTCAGCCGCGACCATGTCCTGCAGCTGCGGAGCCTGGGCTTCAACCGCATCAGCTTTGGCATCCAGGACGCCGATCCCGAGGTGCAGCGGGCCGTGAACCGCCTGGTGCCGGTGGAGCAGTTGCGCCGCGCCATGGACTGGCTGCGGGAGGCCAACTTCGACAGTGTGAACGTGGATCTGATCTGCGGGCTGCCGCTGCAGACCCCCGAGCGCTTCCAGACCACCCTCGAGCTGGTGCGGCAGTTGCGCCCGGATCGCATTTCGTTGTTCTCCTTTGCCTACCTGCCGGAGCTATTGCCCTTGCAACGCAAGATCGCGGCCGACGATCTGCCCAGCCAGCGGGAGCGGATCACGATGCTGGAGGCGGCCAATCAACTGCTCACGGCGAACGGCTACGACGCCATTGGCATGGATCACTACGCCCTGCGCGGCGACAGCCTGGCGATCGCGGCACGGGAGGGCAAGCTGCACCGCAACTTCCAGGGGTACACCACCGGAGGCGAGCTGGAGCTGCTGGGGGTGGGGCCCACGGCCATCAGCCAGTTCACCCAGCTGTTCGCGCAGAATCACCGCGATCTCAAGGCCTACTACCGGGCCGTGGAGGCGGGCCAGCTGCCAGTGGAGCGGGGCCTGGAGGTGCGGGATCCGGCGGTGCTCGAGCGTCGCGCCATCATCAAAGCGGTGATGTGCCAGTTCCAGGTGAGCGTGGAGCTGGATCGCTTCGCTGGCGAGTGGCAACAGCTTCAGGCCCTGGCGGCGGATGGTCTGGTGCAACTCAACCAGCAGGGCGGCATCGGCACGCTGCGGGTCACCACGGCGGGCCGCTGGTTGATTCGCACCATCGCCGCGGTGTTCGATCCCCAGCAGCGTCAGCAGGCCAGGGGATCGCGGCTGGTCTGAGGGGGGGCTGGGGCTGGGCTGATGCCTGCTGGTTCAGCAGGGCAGCTGACGTTCCACCACTTCCCCGTCCTGCAACAGCATCGACTCGCCGGGAGTGAGGGGCTGCCAGATTTCATCGCTGGTGAGTGGTTCGGTGCTCACGATCGTCACCACATCCCTTGCACTCGTGACTTCTGAGAAGTCCACGCTCATGTCATCATCGGCCAACGTGGCCTTGGTGAAGGGTGCTCTGCGAGTGATGGCGTGCAGCTTGGTGCCGGCAAACGCATAGAGCCACTGACCATTGCTGATCAGGCAGTTGAAGATTCCGCGCCCAGCCAGTTCCGCTGAGCAGTTGTTCAAGATTGGAAACAACGCATGCCCCTCCACGGCGGTGCTGAACCTCTGTGAGAGCTGGTTCAGGATCCAGCAGAAAGCTGCTTCGCTGTCGGTGTTGCCGACGGCCTGGTAGGCACCCTCCGTAGGGATCTCTCCCTTGAGGTCGCCGTTATGGGCAAACACCCAGTCCTGGTTGCACCAACGGCGATGAAACGGATGGCAGTTCTCCAGGGCCACCACTCCCTGGGTGGCTTTGCGGATGTGGGCCAGGGAATAGAGGGCCTTCAGGTCGTGGTTGGCCACCTCGGCGGCCAGGGGGGAAAAGGCGGCTGCCGATTCCTCACGGATGATCTTCAGGTCTCCACTCGCGGGATCGAAACTGGCCAGCCCCCAGCCATCGGCATGCTCTCCGGTCTGCCCGCCCCGGCGCGCCAGGCCACGGAACGAGAAGCGCATGTCGGTGGGGGTGTTGGCACTGAGGGCCAGCAGTTCGCACATCTCAGCGGCGGGCTTGGCGGAACAGTTGATCCCAGAGGCCGTCGTTGCCGAAGAAGGTCTTGTTCACCTTGGCCCAACCGCCGAAATCGGCCACCTTGAACAGCTTGGCCACGGGGGTGAACCGGTTTTTCACCTTGGTCCACACGCTCGGGCTCACTGGCCGGAATCCCTCCTCGGCGAAGATCTCCTGGGCTGGATCGGATTGCAGGTAGGCCGCCAAGGCTTCGGCCGCTTTGCGGGTGCCGTGCCTGTCGACGTTCTTGTCGACCACGGCGATCGGCCCCTCAATCAGGATGTTGGGGGACGGCACCAGAAATGGAGCTTTCAACTCGCCACTCTTCTGGGCGAGAAACGCTTCGTTTTCGTAGTTCAACAGCACATCGCCCTGCTTCCGGTTCAGGAAGGTATCGGAGGCTTCCCGCGCGTCCTTCGGCAGGCTTTCCACCGCGCCGTACACCTTGGAGACGAATGCCTTGGCCTGGGCCTCTCCGCCTCCGGTCTGCGTCACTGAACCCCACAGGGCCAGGAAATTCCAGCGGGCGCCCCCCGATGTCTTGGGGTTGGCCGTCACCACGCTGACGCCCGGTTTGGTGAGATCGCTCCAGGTCTTGATGCCCTTGGGATTGCCCTCGCGGGTGAGCAGGGCCACCACGGAGTGGGTGATGATGCTGTTGTTGGGCAGCTCCTGCTCCCAGCCTTTGTCGATCAGGCCGGCCTGTTCGATCTTGAGCACATCGCCGCTCAGGGCCAAGCCCACAAGGTCGGCTTCAAGGCCATCGATCACCGCCCTGGCTTGGGAGCCCGATCCGCCGTAGCTCGCTTTCACGAGAAGATCCTGGCCGGTCCTGCGCTTCCAGTCGGCCTGGAATTTCGGGAGGATCCGGTCGTAGGCGGATTTGGTCACCGCATAGCTCACCAGCAGCAGGGTCTGCTGGCCATTTGCCGCCGTGCCACCGCTGCCGGTTGGAGCTTCTGCGCCGCAGCCACTTAACCCGATGCCCCCCAGCGCCACCGCCGCGGCAAGGGCGCCGGCGCGCTGCCGAGGGCGAGAGGGAGCAGGGATGCCGTTAACCACGCAAACACGATAGACAACTGGCATTTATCCTACGGTCCTGGCGCTGGTGGCTCGCGGGAGCCGGGGCAGGGGGAGCCTTCGGGCTCAGCGGCTCTTGCTGAAGATCTGATCCCAGAGCCCACCTTTGCCGAAGAAGGTCTTGTTCACCTTGGCCCAGCCGCCGAAATCGGCCACGGTGAAGGTCTTCACCGATTGGAACTTGCCTTTGGCGAAGGCCTTGCCCTCGGCGGTCACCGGCCGGAACCCCTCGGTGACGAAGGCCTTCTGGGCCGCAGGGGTGTAGAGGAACTTGGCGAAGGCCTCGGCCACCTGGCGGGTGCCGTGCTTGTCGACGTTCTTGTCCACCACGGCGATCGGCCCCTCAATCACAACGTTCGGGCTGGGAAGCTTGTAGGGAACGGTCCACTCGCCGGTGCGCTTGGCCAGGATCGCCTCATTCTCGTAGTTGAGCAGCACGTCGCCCTTCTTGCGCTTCACGAAGGTGTCGGTGGCCTCGCGGGCATCCTTGGGCAGCACGTCCACGTTCTTGTAGACCGTGGTCACGTACTTCTTCGCTTCGGCCTCAGAACCGCCGTTCTCGGTCACGGAACCCCACAGGCCCAGGAAGTTCCAGCGGGCGCCCCCCGATGTCTTGGGGTTGGCCGTCACCACGCTGAC
>RGNC01000075.1 GCA_010029175.1 Synechococcaceae bacterium WB8_1B_136
GGCCGCCTGCACCCGCTCGGGCTTGCGCTGCACATAGCCCGAGGCCGTCAGGGCAAAGCTGGCCAGGAAGTCGGCGGCGGCCGAGCCGGCCAGGGCCCAGCGGTTGAACAGGTCCACCTGCTCCTGCACCGTGAGGAACGGGCGGATCTGCTTGAAGAAGGGCTGGAATTCGCTGCTGGGGAAGTCGGGGTCGGCCTCGCCCTCCAGGCCGCCGCGCCGGCTCACCAGCTGGTCCAGCAGCTGGATTCCCTCGGAGCGCTCGCTGGTGGCGGTGAGCTCGCGGCTGAGCAGGTCGAGCACCCGATAGGGGAGCAGGGCGGCCAGCTCCCGCTCCAGCTGGCGGCGCTGCTCGGGCTGTTGGCCCATGCGTTGCAGCAGTTGCAGGCCCTGCTGCAGGGTTTGGGCAGAGGCCTGGAACCGGCGTTGCTGGCGGTAGTCGTCTGCTGCGGCGCGGCAGGCCAGGCCCGCCAGCAGGGTGAGATCCGCTTCGCGGCTGCTGCCGAGGGCGGGTGCCTGAGGAGGCTGCAGGCCCCGGCGGGCCTGCTCGAAGGCTTCCAGCGCCTGTCCGGCCTCCATCAGCAGCAGCAGACCTCCCACCTCCTTGGAGGGGGGGATCTCCAGGGCGGCGATGGCGCTGTCGTCGCCATCGTTGATGGCCGTCAGCTCCCGCTCATAGGCCTGGCGCCGTTCCTCGTCGCTGAGCAGCTCGGCGCTGGCCCGGAGCAACTCAGCCCTGGATTGCAGGGTGTCGTGGGTGAAGCCCTGGTCTGGAGCGCGATCCAGGCGCTGTTCCAGGGTGCGCAGAACGGTCTGGCCATCGGTGGTGGGACTGACGCCCAGCAGCCGGAAATGGTCGATCGGCAGTTCCACCCCTTGGCCTTCTCTGACGCGTGACTGTAGGCAGGGTCTGCGGTTTTGGCCGTGATCGCCACATCTTTCGGGATGGGACCCCGTACAGTCAGCCCAGCATCGGGTTCCGCGTCGCCACGGCCGCTATGACACAGGCAGACATCAGCCAGGGGATCGCAGCCAGCGGCGCCCCCGCCTGCTCCGGCGATACCAGTGCCGTCGGCCTCCATGCCGAGCGTCTGCTGAACCTCTATCCCTCCACCCCAGCCACGGTGAGCCGCGAGGAGGGGCTGATGCTCTACCGCGACATGACCCTGGGTCGGCGCTTCGAGGACAAGTGCGCCGAAATGTACTACCGGGGCAAGATGTTCGGCTTCGTGCACCTCTACAACGGCCAGGAGGCCGTGAGCACGGGCGTGATCAAGGCGATGAAACTGCAGCACGACTGGTTCTGCAGCACCTACCGCGACCACGTCCACGCCCTCAGCTGCGGTGTGCCGGCCCGCGAGGTGATGAGCGAGCTGTTCGGCAAGGAAACGGGCTGCAGCAAGGGCCGCGGCGGCTCGATGCACCTGTTCTCCAAGCAGCATCACCTGCTGGGGGGCTACGCCTTCATCGGCGAGGGCATCCCCGTGGCCCTCGGTGCCGCCTTCACCAGCCGCTACAAGCGCGATGCCCTGGGCGATTCCTCCAGTGATGCCGTGACAGCCGCCTTCTTCGGCGACGGCACCTGCAACATCGGCCAGTTTTACGAGTGCCTGAACATGGCGGCCCTCTGGAAGCTGCCGATCCTGTTCGTGGTGGAGAACAACAAGTGGGCCATCGGCATGGACCACAACCGTGCCACCAGCGATCCGGAGATCTGGCGCAAGGCCGCCGCCTTCGGCATGCACGGCGAGGAGGTGGACGGCATGGATGTGCTCGCGGTGCGCGGTGCCGCCCAGCGCGCCATTGAACGGGCCCGTGCCGGCGAGGGTCCCACCCTGCTGGAGTGCCTCACCTACCGCTTCCGCGGCCACTCCCTGGCGGATCCCGATGAACTGCGGGCGGAAGCGGAGAAGGAGTTCTGGGCCCAGCGCGACCCGATCAAGCGCCTCGGCGCCCACCTGATCGAGCACAACCTGGCCACGGCCGAGGAGCTGAAGGCGATCGAGAAGGAGATCGACGCCGAAGTGGCCGACTGCGTGGAGTTCGCCCTGGCGGCTCCCGAGCCCAAGCCCGAGGAACTCACCCGCTACATCTGGGCGGAAGACTGACGCTCCACCGCCAGGCTCTGCATCAGCAGGGCCTCACGTGATCACATCGCCGGGGGCATGCGGCGGGTGAGATGGCGCAGCTTGCGCAGGGCTTTCAGCTCCACCTGCCGCACCCGCTCGCGGGACACATCCAGCATGCGGCCGATCTCCGCCAGGGTGTGGCGCTCTTCGCCTTCCAGCCCGAAGCGCATCTCCAGCACCTGGCGCTCCTGGTCGTTGAGGTGCGTGAGCCAGCGGCCCAGCTGCTCCTGATGGATGCCGCGCTCCACCTGGTCGAGGGGTTCGGCGTGGCTGTTGTCGGCGATCAGGTCGCCCAGGAAGCTGCGGCCCTCCTCGCCGTTCACCGGCGCATCCAGGCTGGAGGTGGTGAGGGCCTGGCGCAGCAGTGAATCCAGCTCCTCGATCGGCATGCCCATCTCTTCGGCGATTTCCCTGCGGCTCGGCATCGCCCCCAGCTTGTGGGCCAGATCGAGGCTCACCTTGCGGATCGCCGTGAGCCGTTCGGACAGGTGCACCGGCAGCCGGATCGTGCGCGACTGGCAGGCGATGGCACGGGTCATGCTCTGGCGGATCCACCAGAAGGCATAGGTGGAGAACTTGTAGCCGCGGGTGGGATCGAACTTCTCCACGGCCCGCTCCAGGCCGAGGGAGCCCTCCTGGATCAGGTCGAGCAGTTCGAGGCCCTTGCCCTGGTACTTCTTGGCAACGCTCACCACAAGACGCAGGTTGGCCTTCATCATCCGCTCCTTGGAGCGGCGCCCCAGGCGGATGAGCCTTTTTTCCTTGTCGGTGTAATCGTCGCCCTTCTCTTCTTCCACCAGGCGCATCATCGTCTGCACCTGATTGCCCAGTTCAATCTCTTCCGCTGCAGTGAGCAGTGGCACGCGGCCGATGGTGGAGAGGTACCAGCTGATCGGATCGCTTCCCCGGCGGCGTGTACTGCCGCTCGCGGAAGGACTGGAGGCTGTCATGAGCCCGGGCACAGGAAATTCATCGCAACATCCCACAGGCCAGTGCATTCAGGCTGTCGCTTCGGTAAGCCTTCAGCTTTTGGCTGCAAAACCACACGTTTGTGTTGAGACTCACGTGAACGCGTGCTGATTGTTCGTGGCGACCTGCAGTTATTTTGCCGTAATTCGCTGTTCTAATGCCGCAGCGATGGCCATCGGTGTGGCGCCCTCGCGGCTGATCCGCAGCCCCGCCGCGGCGTGGTTCAGGGCCCGCGTAGCCCGCCAGCACGTCGCCCAACCCCGCCCGCGCCGCCTCGCTGGAGGCCTCCAGCAACTGCCAGCGGCGGCCATCCGGGCTGGCGATCACCGTGCGGGCCCCTTTGAGCAGCACCGCCGCCCGGCTGCTGGAGGCCGCCGCCGAGGCCGCCTCCAGGGGTGGCAGATTGGCGAGTTCCGGAAACAGTCGGGCGAACTCGCCGGCGTGGGGGGTGATCCAGGTGGGCCCCTGCCGTTGCTGCAGCCAGTTGCTGGCATCGCCCCTGCCGGCCAGGCGGTTGAGGCCATCGGCATCGATCAGCAGCAGCGCCTCCAGGCGCTGCAGGCGCTCCCAGCTCTGGGCATCGCGCTCCAGCACAGCGCTGCCATCGGCCCGCTCAGGCCCCGGGCCCAGGCCCGGACCCAGCACCACGGCATCCAGCCGTTCCAGGGCTGCCGCCGGAAGATCCCCCAGGTTGAGCCCCCCCTGGCCATGGCCCTCGAGGGCTGCCGCCAGCACCACATGGGGTTGCACGCTCCAGAGGCCCTCGGCCACCGGCGTTGGCACCGCAGCCCGCAGGCTGCCGCAGCCGCTGGCGCTGGCCCCGCTCAGGCACAGCTGGGCGGCTCCCCGGTAGGCCGGGCTGCCGGCGATCACCAGCAGCCGTCCTCGTCCGTACTTCCCCTGGGCCGGGTCGGCAGCGGGCCAGGGGGCGCTCTCTCCATCGGCTGCGCAGAGCCCCAGGGGTTGCTGGCGCGGCAGACCATCCAGCAGCTGCGGCGGCAGGGCCAGGTCCACCCGTTCCACGGCCCCCACCCAGGCCAGGGCCGGATCCTGCACCAATCCCCACTTGAGCAGCCCGATGCAGTAGGTGGTGTGGGCCGCCGCGGGATGGCGGCCGGTGGGCCGGCCGCTGTCGGCGCAGAGCCCCGTGGGTACATCCACGGCCACCAGCCGCAGCGGCCGCTGCCGCTGTCGTTCCGCCAGCAGGGTGTCCAGCGCTTCGTCCACCGCCTGCCGCTGGCCGATGCCCAGGAGGGCATCGATCCACAGTTCCGGGCCCCGGGCAGGGGGCGGCTGCTGCAGCCGCGGAATGCCCAGCCAGTGGGCATGGCGCAGATGGGCGGCCGTCAGCGGTTTGTGGCGCTCAAACGGGCTCCAGATCCTGGTGCTGATGCCGGCCAGGTGCAGTTCGCGGGCGATCACCAGCCCATCGCCGCCGTTGTGGCCAGGGCCCACCAGCACCAGCGCGCCGCTGGCCCTGAGATCGGCCCCGTGCTGCTCCAACAGGCGCCGGCTCAGGGCCAGGGCCGCCTTCTCCATCAGGGCCTCCACCGGCAGTCCACTGGCGAACAGCTGCTGTTCCAGTTCCGCCATCTGGCTGGAGCTCACCAACAGGTGGTCGGCATCGGCACGGGGCCAGCGGAGGTCTGCCAAGAGGATCGGGTTCAGCGAGGGGAACAACCACGCCGCTGCAGTTCCATGATGGAAAGGAATTCCGTTCTGTCTGCGCCACGGCGGAGCCCCCATCTCGATCGCGGTTGTTCCTTGGCCCGTTTCTCAGCTCCACCTGTGCCTGCGCCCGCCGGGCGATCCCTGGCCGCCACTGCGGCCGGGGCCGCCGCCATCGAGCGGTTGCGCACCTGGCCCGGAGAGCACCGCGTGGCGGTCGGGCTCTCCGGTGGAGTCGACAGCTCGCTCACGGCGGCGCTGCTGGTGGAGGCCGGTTGGCAGGTGGAGGGGCTCACCCTCTGGTTGATGAGCGGCAAGGGCGCCTGCTGCGCCGAGGGCCTGGTGGATGCGGCCGGCATCTGCGAGCAACTGGCTGTTCCCCACCACGTGGTGGATTTCCGCGAGCACTTCAAGGCGCAGATCGTGGATTTCCTGGTGCAGGGCTACGGCGCCGGCGTGACCCCCCTGCCCTGTTCCCGCTGCAACCGCGAGGTGAAGTTCGCTCCGATGCTTGGCTGGGCCGCTGAGCAGCGGGGCATCGATCGCATCGCCACCGGCCACTACGCCCGGGTGCGCCACGGCAGCGTCAGCGACAACGGCCGCCACCAGCTGCTGCGCGGCCTCGACCCCCGCAAGGATCAGAGCTACTTCCTCTACGACCTGCCCCAGGAGGTGCTGGGCCGGCTGGTGTTTCCCCTGGGGGAACTCACCAAGGCCGACACCCGCGCCGAGGCTGAGCGCCATGGGCTGCGCACGGCCCACAAGCCCGAGAGCCAGGACCTCTGCCTGGCGGACCACCACGGTTCGATGAAGGCCTTCCTCGACGCCTACCTGCCCCCGCGCCAGGGGGAGATCGTGCTCGGCGATGGCCGTGTGGTGGGCGAACACGACGGCATCGAGCACTTCACGATCGGCCAGCGCAAGGGGCTGGGGGTGGCCTGGAGTGAGCCGTTGCACGTGGTGCGCCTCGATGCCGCCATGAACCGGGTGGTGGTGGCCCCCCGCTCCGAGGCCGCCCGCCGCGAGGCGGTGGTGGGGGCGGTGAACTGGGTGTCGATGGCGGCCCCCGAGCAGCCGCTGGAGCTGAGTGTGCAGGTGCGCTACCGCAGCGGCCCCGAGCGGGCCCTGCTCACGCCGCTGCCCCCCACCGCTGCCGATGCTGCCGCTGATCGGCCCTACCGCTGCCGGCTGGAGTTCGCCGAGCCCCAGTTCTCGATCACCCCTGGGCAGGCGGCCGTGTTCTACGCGGGCGATGCGGTGCTGGGGGGCGGGCTGATTCAGCCGGATTCCCCGTTGCCTCACCAGTAGGGATCGCTGCTGAGTTCCACGCTGAGCTCGCCGCTGCGGCTGGTGGGAACGGTGGTGATGCAGGCCCGCACCGTCTGGCCGTTCACGTCGATCTCGCAGGCGCCGCAGCTGCCGCCCATGCAGCCGGTGGGGATGGCGAATCCGGCGGCGCGGGCGGCATCGAGCCAGTCGCTGCCGCAGGCAATCCTGGTGGTTTTCCCATTGGGCCAGCGGATCTGCACCTGCTTCATGCGGCGCCCAGCAACGGCTCCAGGTTCACATGCTGCGCAAAGGCATCGGCGAGCCGATCGAGCAGATCTTCCCGCTGACGGCTGTGGTGGGGTTGGCATTCGTTCAGCAACGGCAACCCTTTGCGGCGGCGCAGCGTATTGAGCCAGCTCCGCCGCCAGGGGCCGCTCTCGAACACCCCATGCAGGTAGGTGCCGGCCACGTTGCCCATCACCCAGCCCAACCCTGCGTCGGCGCAGAGCGGTTGGCAGGGCTCCAGCGCCCTGGTGCAGCCCCGGTGCAGTTCAAACCCCTCCAGCAGCACGCCTGCAGCGGGCCACAGTGCCGGGCTCTGCCGTTGTCGCAATGCCTTGCTCTCGCCGAAGGCGGTGCGCAGGGGCAACAGGTTGAGCCCCGCGGCGCTCGCTGTGGTGGGGCCGCCGCTGCCGTCCGCTGCGCCTTCGCGGCCCTCGGGGTCCAGCAGCTCGCGTCCCAGCAGCTGCAGTCCTCCGCAGAGGCCGAACACGTGGCCGCCGGCTGCGGCAAATGCCTGCACCTGGGCCCCCAGGCCGCTGCGTTGCAACACCCCCAGGTCTCTGAGGGTCTGTTTGCTGCCGGGCACCAGCACCGCATCGGGCACCCCCAGCTGCTCCCCCGGCGTCACCCAGCGCAGCTGCACCGTGGGCTCGGCTTCCAGCGGGTCGAGATCGGAGAAGTTGCTCAGCGAGGGCAGCTTGAGCACCGCGATCTTCAGTTCGGCACCGGTTTTGCGGCCGCGGCGCTCAAGCAGATCCAGGGAGTCTTCGGGGGGGAAGAGCTCATCGAGCCAGGGCATCACCCCCAGCACCGGCACGCCGGTGTGGGCCTCCAGCCAGCGGCGGCCTTCATCGAAGAGCTCGCGCCGGCCGCGGAAGCGGTTGATCAGCAGCCCCTGGATGAGGGGACGCTCCACCGGCCGCAGCAGCGCCAGGGTGCCCACCAGCTGGGCGAACACGCCACCCCGTTCGATGTCGGCCACCAGGATGCAGCGGGCGCGGAGGTATTGGGCCAGGCGCAGGTTGGTGAGGTCGCGCGGTTGCAGATTCACCTCCACCGGACTGCCGGCCCCTTCGAGCACCAGCCGTCCACCGGGGTGCGCCGCCTGCAGCTCAGCCAGCCCGGCCCTGATGGCTGCCCAACCCGGGCGAAACCAATCGCGGTAGTAGTGCTCGGCGCGGGCGCTGCCCACGGCGCGGCCCAGGTGAATCACTTCGCTGGTGCTGTCGCCCTGGGGCTTGAGCAGCACCGGGTTCATGGCGCACTGCGGCTCCAGGCCAGCCGCCCAGCATGTTCTGGCCCTTGAAGGGCAGCGGCGTCTCGCCGCGGCGCCGCAGCACGCGGCACAGGGCGGCTGTCATCAACGACTTGCCGGCACCGCTGCTGGTACCCAGCACCATCAGTGGCCGTGGGGCGGACAGGCTGCTCACAGGCGCGGCCGGTGGCGCCGCAGCCAGCTCTGCAGCTGCAGCAGGGGCCCTGCGGCGGGGATCTCGCCCTGCCAGCTCGCCAGCACCTCCCGGCCCAGGGGAGTGAGCCGCACCCGTTCGGTGAGGCCTTGGCCATCCACCTCACGGCGCAGCACCCCCAGCCGGATCAGCCAGATGAAGTGGTCCTCCGCCCGGGAGGCCGCCAGTGGCCGCCGGCTGAAGGGCCGCCAGTTCTCCAGGGCGCTGAGTTCACCGCTGCTCATGGCCCTGGCCTCGAGCCGCTGGTAGAAGGCGCGCCGAAACGGCAGGCAGCGCAGCGAGCCGCTGGCTCGCCGGATGGCCCGCTGGTGATTGGCTTCGATCCCGGCGCTGCTCACGGGCTGCTGGCGTCCGCTGCCATTGTCTTGCCTCAAGTGCCTCGCTGTTGGCCGTGCTGCTGCTTGCTTCTGCTTCCCCTGCCCGCCGCCGCCTGCTGGAGCAGGCCGCCATCCCCCATCGGGTGCGGGTGAGCGGCGTGGATGAAGGGGCGATCGATCATCCCGATCCGCTGCAGCTGGTGCAGCAGCTGGCCCGGGCCAAGGCCGAGGCGGTGCGGGGCCTGCTGGATCCCGTTGCCGATGGTGAGATCCAGGCGCTGCTGGGCTGTGATTCGCTGCTGGTCTTCGAGGGGGAGGTGTTTGGCAAGCCGGCCGATGGGGCCGAGGCGATCGCCCGCCACTGCCTGTTGCCGGCTGTGGCGGCCGGCGCTGCGCCGCAGGGGGAGCGGCTGGCCACGGTGACCACCCGGGTGCTGTTTGCGCCGCTGACCCCCGGCGAGATTGAGGCCTACGTGGCCACGAGTGAACCGATGCAGTGCGCCGGTGGTTTCGCCCTGGAAGGCATCGGCGGGCTCACGGTGGAGCGCATCGAGGGCTGCTTCAGCAATGTGATCGGCCTGAGCCTGCCGCTGCTGCGCCGCTGGTTGGCGCCCCTGGCTTGAGCGGCAGCCAGCAAAAAGCCCCCGCCGCAGGGCGAGGGCTCGGAGCCGCTGAGGGGATTGTGTTCCGCTCAGAGGATCAGTCGAGATCCGGCATGGCCAGGGTGGGTTCGGCCTTGCGGTCGATGCCCTTCTCGAAACCGGCAGCCGCAGCGCGGGCGCGGCCGGCGTGCCAGAGGTGACCCACCAGGAAGAAGAAGGCGAGCACGAACTGGGTCGCGGCCAGCCACTGGCGGATGTTCACGAAGTTCACCGAGTTGGGCTCGGTGATGATGCCGCCCACGGAGTTGAGGGAGGCGTTGGGGGCGTGGGTCATGTATTCAGCCGCGCGGCGCACCTGCCAGGGCTGAATGTCGTTCTGGAGCTTGTCGAGGCTGAGGCCGTTGGGGCCACGCAGGGGCTCCAGCCAGGGACCACGGAAGTCCCAGAAACGCATGGTCTCACCACCGAAGATGATCTCGCCCGTGGGTGAGCGCATCAGGTACT
>RGNC01000076.1 GCA_010029175.1 Synechococcaceae bacterium WB8_1B_136
CACGGCCCTGGTGGTGGGGGGCACCCCTTCGGTGTCCACCGATTCCAGCTGGGCCACGTACTCCAGGATGCGCTCCAGCTGGCCGGTGTAGGTGGCGATCTTCTCCTCAGGCAGCTGCAGCCGGGCCAGGTGGGCCACCTTGCGCACGTCGTCGGCGGTGATCTTGCTCATGGCACGAACTTAGCCGTTGGGCTCGCTCAGGAACTGCTCCAGGTCGGCCGCCAGGGCCGTGGCAGCCACCTCCAGGAAGCGGGCGCCATCAGCGGCGGTAGCCAGGGAGGGATCGGAGCCCATGCGGCCATCGGGATGGCGCCGCCGAAAATCCTCCGGGCCATGGATCGGGCCCGCCGGAGCGGCTTCCGGCAGCGGACGCTGCTTGCTCTGCAGGCTGGGCTCCAGGTGCAAGGTGAGGGCGATCTCGCTGGGGGTGGCGTGGTGCCCCTCGCGATCGCCGTAGAGCTCCCGGGCCAGCTGCATGGCCTCCGGGGCCATGAACCAGTTGGCCAGCTTGCAGCGCAGGGCCGCGGCGTTGGCCAAGCCCCGATCGGCGGCGGTGCCATAGGCCTGGGCAAAGGCGGCCTTGGTGGTGGCGATGTTGCCGCCATGGCCATTGATCACAAAGATCCGCTCAAAGCCGTGGCGCGCCAGCGACAGCACCAGGTCGTGGATCACGGCCAGCAGGGTGGCGGGCTGCAGGCTGATGGTGCCGGCAAACCCCAGGTGGTGTTCGGCCATGCCGAAGGCCTGTGCCGGGGTTACCAGCACGCCCGTGCGGCGCCCCACCTCCAGCGCTACCGCTTCGGCGGTGAGGGCATCGGTGCCGATGGCGCCGGTGGGGCCGTGCTGCTCAGTGGAGCCCAGGGGCACGATCACCCCCTTGCAGCGGCTGAGGTAGTCGTCCACCTCAGGCCAGCTGCGCAACTGCAGGCGGATGGCTTCGGTGCTGGTGGCAACCACGACGGTGCGGAGCGTCAGATCTGCCCATCATCCCTAGGATTCCCGTCAGGCGGTCCCCGAGGGTGCCCCATGCTTCAGCGAAGGCTCTATCGCTTCCAGTGCGAGCAACGCCCGGTCTGGGTTTTTCTGCGCGACCAGCAACGCTGGATTGAACAGGCCCTGGTGGTGGAACTGGAGGGCGACCTGGTGGTGCTGCGCTACGACGACGAGGATGGTGATGAACTGCACAGCTGGGAAGAGTGCGTGCGGCTGGATTCCATCGGTGCGGTGAGCACCCGCCTGGCCCATGTGAGCCGCACAGCTCTGGCGGAAGACCTGGAGGTCACGGGCGACTGTCCCGAGTCGGAGCAGTTGCCCAGCCAGGGCTAGTGGGCGGTGCCGTTGCCGCCGTACTGGTCGGTGTCGTAGTAGCCGCCCTTGGTGCCGAAGAACAGGGTGGCCAGCACGAACAGGCCGCTGGTGGCCAGAAGCACGGTGGCAAGGGTGAGGCCGCCAGAGTTCATGGCTGTTGAGGCAGTGGGGATCGGATAGGCCCAGTCTGGCACCTTTGGGCTGATTGGGCCTGGATCACGGCTTAATTGTTGGTCTTGATCACGCGCTCGTTCAGGGGTTGCAGCGGCCGTGCGTTCATCGGGTAGAGCTTGCGGAACGCGCTCAATTGCTGTGGGGAGATCGAAACCGGCTGTTTCAGGATGTAGAAGCGCACACCTTCTGTGCAGGGAGGGGTGGTCAACGAACCGGCATAGGTGAAATACGACAGTGAGGCGGGCAGAAGCTCCTGGAGGGATGGCAAGTTCACGCTGATGCTGTCACCTTTCTTGGTCGGCAGTTTGCTCCAGAACGAGGCGAGGTAGGGGTTGGCAGCGCCCTGTTGGAGGTTCACGCCGATCACTGCCAGGCGACCCTTGGCATCCTGGTGCACCAGGTGCACATTCATCGCGTAATGCGTGCCGTTGATGGCTTCCTCGCTGGGGGTGTGGAAATGGTATTGGAGCAGCTTGTAGGGTGTGGTGCCAATCGTGATTCCGCCGGATGTGTTCACCTGAATGGTGGTGCCGGTGTTCACCACGCTGCTGCTGGTGGCCGTGTAGTTAGGCTGAATGGAGGTGGCTGTCGCTTCTCTCACTGTGTTCTTCGTAATGATGTTCACCGGCGCCTGCTCTGCCCCATCGGAGCAGGTGGCATATTGCGGACTCAGCGTTGCCCATTTTTCAGGCGCGATGTTGCCGGAATAGCCATATTGTGGTTTTGCACCGCTTGCCAGGGATGAGATGGCTGCCCCTGCCAGGATCAGCGCCAGGGAGAGTGGGCGAACTGCAGAAAGTGTCATTGTGCTGTGCAGGGTGTTGGTTGCATCCTAGTTGAATCTGGAGTCGATGTCACCGATTGTTGATTGCAATTCCACGCCGCCTGCTGAACGCAGCATCTGCAGCTCAGTTGCTCCCTGTGTGTCTCTTCCCCAAGCCTTCTTCGCTCGCCCCGCTGAGCTGGTTGCCCCCGAGCTCATCGGCTGCCTGCTGGTGAAACGCCAGCTCAGTGGCGAGCTGCTGTGGGGCATGATTGTGGAAACGGAGGCGTATTGCCAGAGCGAGCCCGCCTGTCACGGGTATCGCCGCCGCAGCCCCAGCAACGAAACCCTCTTCGGTGAGCCTGGGCATTTCTATGTGTATGTGAGCTATGGCATTCACCACTGCGTGAATGTGGTGACCCACAAGGCCAACTGGGCCAATGGTGTTTTGCTGCGTGCCGTGGCCATGCCGGGGGAGCCTGAACGGGTGGCGGCGGGCCCGGCCCTGTTGGCCAGGCGTTTCGCCATTGATCGGGGTCACGATGGGCAACCCGTGGATCCAGGGCAGGGGCTGTGGTTGGCAGGGCGCCCGCCGTTGCTGGACCCTCTGCCACCGCAATCTCTGCTGCAGACCAGCCGCATCGGCATCAGCCAGGGGCAGGCGCTGCCTTGGCGCTGGTACCTGCGCAGCAGCCGCAGTGTGAGCCGGCGAGCCCGCGGCGATCGGGCCCCGAAGCCCGAGCAGGCGTTCGTCGTGGCCGCCGCCGCCCCACCCTTCTACCCTGCCAGCAGGACCGATCGACAGCCTTGAGCGCCTGGACCCACCGCCACGTGCTGGATCTGGCGGCCTTCTCGCTCGACGATTACGCCACCGTGCTTGAGCTGGCCCAGCGCTTTCGGGCCATGCCCACCAGTGGCGCCCGCAAGTTGCCGGCCCTGCAGGGCCGGCTGGTAACCACCCTCTTCTTTGAACCCAGCACCCGCACCCGCAGCAGCTTTGAACTGGCGGCCAAACGGCTCTCGGCCGATGTGCAGAGCTTCTCCCCCTCCTCCAGCTCTCTGAGCAAGGGCGAAAGCCTCCTGGATACGGCGCGCACCTACGTGGCCATGGGGGCCGATCTGCTGGTGGTGCGCCATCGCTGCACGGGGGTGCCCGCCTCCCTGGCCAGGGATCTGGAGGCCAGCGGCGATCGCGTGGCGGTGCTCAATGGTGGCGACGGCCTCCACAGCCACCCCAGCCAGGGGCTGCTGGATCTGTTCACCCTGGCCCGCCACTTCGCCCCGGAATCGCCCACCCCCGAGGCCCTGCGGGGGCGCCGCATCGTGATCGTGGGCGACGTGCTGCACTCCCGCGTGGCTCGCTCCAACCTCTGGGCCCTCACGGCCTGCGGGGCCGATGTGGTGCTGTGTGGCCCGCCCACCTTGCTGCCCGCCAGCTTTGCCGCCTTTGTGGAGGCCCCCCCGCCCGGCCAGGCTGCGGATCCGGTGCCCCAGCGCGGCCGCATCACGGTGGAACGCAGTCTGGAGCGGGCCCTGCCGGGCGCCGATGCGGTGATGACCCTCCGGCTTCAGAAGGAGCGGATGCATCAGCACCTGCTCACCAGCCTGGAGGCCTACCACCGGGCCTATGGCCTCACCCATGATCGCCTTGAGCGCTGCGGCGCACCGGTGCCGGTGCTGCACCCTGGCCCGGTGAACCGCGGTGTGGAGATGAGTGGTGCCCTGCTCGATGATCCCAGCCGCTGCCTGGTGGAGGAGCAGGTGCGCAACGGCATCCCCACCCGCATGGCCCTGCTCTATCTCCTGGCCGCCAGCTGAGCCCTACAACAGCTTGAAACCCTCCAGCAGCAGCCCGTAGCTGAGGCCGATGCGGGCCATGTCGAGCAGTTGCAGGTTCAGCTTGTCGCCGGTTTGCTGCAGCAGGGGCCGGCGCAGACGGATCGCCAGTTCGATTGCCACCACGCAGATCAGGGCCGCCAGAGGATCGAGGAAGGCCATGGCTCCGGTGACCGTGCCCACGGCGTTGCCCAGGTAGAAGCTCGCCAGCAGCACGATCAGCAGCAGCGAGAGCCGTCGCCAGGGGTTCACCGCCCAGCGTTGCAGCCGGGCACCGGCGCCGCCGAGGTTCTGCTGGAGGCGGGTCTGCTGCACGGGCAAGGTGGGTTCAGCCACAGGGAGGTGTCAGGTTGCGGGGCTCAGCGCGGTGGCCGGGGCCTCTGCCAACAAAAAAGCCCGGACGATCGGTCCGGGCCAGGGGTGCCGGTGGGATCCTCAGCCGTCGCTGTCCTTGCTCTTGCGGGAGCCCTTGCCCTCGAGCAGCTCCAGCAGCGCCTCCATCTGGGCCATCACGCCGCGCACCTCGCCAGCCTCGGGCAGCAGGCCATCGTCCATCACGCCCTGGTGCATCTCGCGCAGTTCCTGGCGGATGTATCGGAGGTGGCTCACCACTTGCTCGCGCTTCGACTGCGACATGGAGCGGGTACGGGATTAGCCCTCCCTTTTACCGCATCGCCCTCCAGCCAGGGCCCGCCAGGCGGCCACTGTGCCAAATCCCACAAGCGCCACCGGCCGGGCGGCGGTGAGCACATAGGCCAGGGCCCCCAGGCCCAGCAGGGTGCGTTTGCGGGGCAGGGCCTGCAGCCGCAGCATCCGCCGCCCCTGCCGCGGCTCGAGGCTGGTCATTTCTGGCCGAAGCGGGCCTTGGCCTCGTCGAAGAAGGTTCCATCGATGCTGGCGAGGCCGGCCTCCGCCGCCAGGGCCTCGATGCGCTTGCGCACCGCCGGGCGCACAAAGAACGGAATCTGCTTGAGCTTGGTTTCCGCCTCGGCGCTCCAGTTCACCGCCTGTGCCTCCGGGAAGGATTTGCGTTCGCGATGGAGAATAGGGGACTCGAACCCCTGACCTCTGCGGTGCGATCGCAGCGCTCTACCAGCTGAGCTAATTCCCCGATGGGGCGCGGGCCGTGGCTCGCCTGCCAGAAATTATCAGCCCTGTGGCTGGGCATACAGGCCTGGCAGCGGAGAATGACCGCATCTGCGCGGGCCCAGCCTTGACCGATTCCCCTGCCGCGGCGGCCGGAGCGATCACGCCCGAGCTGATCGCCTCCTTCGATGAGGCCTCCACCGCTGCGCTGGCGCGCCGCCTCGACGAGGACGACTACCCCACCCCCTTCGCTGGCCTGCAGGACTGGCATCTGATGCGGGCCCTGGCCATTCATCGTCCGGAGTTGGCCCGGCCCTATCTGCACCTGGTGGACCAGGAACCCTTCGATGAGGACTGACACCCCGGCGGACCCGCCGCCGGACCCCCTGGCGGGCCGGCGCATCCTGGTGGGGATCAGCGGCAGCATCGCCGCTGTGAAGCTGCCGTTGGTGGTGAGTGCCCTGGTGAAGCGCGGCGCCGAGGTGCGCTGTGTGCTCACCCCCAGTGCCGCCCAGCTGGTGAGTCCGGTGGCGCTGGCCAGCCTCAGCCGCCAGCGCTGCTTTCTTGATGCCGACCAGTGGAGCCACACCGCGGCGCGGCCCCTGCATGTGGAGCTGGCGGAATGGGCTGAACTGGTGCTGCTGGCGCCCCTGAGTGCCACCAGCCTCGGCCGCTGGTTGCACGGCCTGGGCGACACCCTGCTGGCCTCGCTGCTGCTGGCCACCGAGGCGCCGGTGCTGGCGGCCGCCGCCATGAACACGGCCATGTGGGGCGCCCCGGCGGTGGCCCGCAACTGGGCTGAGCTGGAGCGGTGGCCCGATGTGTTGCCCCTGGCGCCCGCCGCCGGCCTGCTGGCCTGCGACCGGCAGGGCACCGGCCGGATGGCGGAGCCGGAGCTGCTGCTGCTGGCCCTGGAATCGCTGGCCCTGTGGGGCTGCCGCCGCGACTGGCGGGGCCGGCGGCTGCTGGTGACGGCAGGCCCCACCCGCGAGTGGCTCGATCCCGCCCGCTGCATCAGCAACCCCAGCACCGGCAGGATGGGGGTGCTGCTGGCCCAGGCGGCCCGGCTGCGCGGGGCCCAGGTGGAGCTGGTGCATGGGCCCCTGGCGGTGGAGCCTGGCTGGCTGGAGGGGTTGCACTGCCACCCGATCGACACCGGCGCGCAGCTGCAGCAACGGCTGCGGCAGCTGCAGCCCGAGGTGGATGCCATTGCCATGGCGGCGGCGGTGGCCGATCACCGGCGCCTTGAACCCCTGCCGCACAAGCTCGCCAAGGCCGATCTCGCTCGCGCCATGGAGGGGGGCTGGGAGCCGGTGCCGGATCTGCTGGCGGAGCTGGTGGCCGGGCGCCCCAGCGGCCAGCGCATCCTTGGCTTTGCTGCCCACTGCGGCGATGTGCTGCCCCAGGCCCGCGCCAAGTTCGCCCGCAAGGGCTGTGATCTGCTGTTCGCCAACCCGATCGACCGGCCCGGGGCCGGCTTTGCGGCGCCCGACAACGAGGGTTGGCTGCTCGGCCCAGGGGAAGCCTGCGAGCGGTTGGACTCAGCCCCGAAGCTGCAGCAGGCCCACCGCCTGCTCACCGCCCTGGGGGCCTTGCTGGAGCCCTGACTCCCTCAGGCCGCCAGGGCGGCGTCCGCTTCTCCGCTCTGCAGCAGATCCATGAAGGTGCGCAGTTGCAGCCGGGGGATGTAGGGCCAGCCGCCGCTTCTCTCCATGCTCTGCAGCAGGTTGAACAGCTGGTTGCGGTCGGCCGGCAGGCTGGCGCGGAAGGGCCCGTCCTGGATGGTGCGGTGCAGCTCTTCGAGCCGGCGCAGCAGCAGCAGCAGGGCCTCCGGCTGGTCCTCCACCTCGGTGGCCAGGGCGCTCAGGCTGGCCAGCACGGTGTTCAGCCGGGCTTCGAAGCCCGCCTCAGGGGGGGCGGTGATGGTGCTGCCGTCGCTCATGGGGCCTGTCAGTGGCGCTCCCGCATACAGGTTGTTGAGAGCCGCGACATGGTACGCGGAATCTGCGTTTTGCACCGGTAGTATCCGCAGCGGGCGCACCCCAAATAAGAGGTTTTTCCCTGCCAGACCGGCTTCTCCCCATGCGTTTCCGTCCCCTGCTGGCCCTCGTGCTGGCGCTCTGTCTGACCCTGGTCACCGCTTGCAGTGGTGGTGCCAAGGCCGTTGACCGGGCCAACCTCACCTACGACGACATCCACAACACCGGTCTGGCCAACGATTGCCCGACCCTGCCCGATTCGGCCCGCGGCACCATCGCCCTCGACGCTGCCGGCAAGTACCAGCTGCGCGAGATCTGCATGCACCCCTCTGAGGTGTATGTGAAGGGTGAGCCCGCCAACAAGCGCCAGGAGGCCCAGTTCGTGGCCGGCAAGATCCTGACTCGCTTCACCACCAGCCTCGACCAGGTGTACGGCGATCTGGCGGTGACCGGTAACGGCATCAACTTCAAGGAGCAGGGCGGCATCGATTTCCAGATCGTCACCGTGTTGCTGCCCGGTGGTGAGGAGGTGCCCTTCACCTTCTCCAGCAAGGATCTCGACGCCACCGCTGATGGCGCCGCCATCAGCACCAGCACCGATCTGAGCGGCAGCTACCGCGTGCCCAGCTACCGCACCGCCAACTTCCTGGATCCCAAGGGCCGTGCCCTGACCACCGGTGTGCAGTACGCCCAGGGTCTGGTGGCCCTGAACGGCCAGGACGACGAGCTGGCCCGTGAGAACAGCAAGCGCTACATCGATGGCGTGGGTGAAATGAACCTTTCGATCACCAAGGTGGATGCCTCCACCGGTGAGTTCGCTGGTGTGTTCACCGCCGTCCAACCCTCCGACACCGACATGGGCAGCCACGATCCCGTGGACGTGAAGATCGTTGGCCAGGTGTACGGGCGCCTGGAAAAGGCCTGATCCCGCCTCGCTTCCACGCGAGGGCATCACTCCTGATGCCGCCAGGGGCCCTGAGGGGCCCCTTTTTGCTGCCTCGTCACCCGGCGGTGTGAAGTTGCTCTGGGAGAATCCCCACCAACTCTTCCCTACCGCTGCCATGACCACCGCCGCTCCCGCTGCCCGCCATGGTCTGATCGCTCCCCACGGCGGCACCCTGGTGGACCTGCGGGTGCCGGTTGAGCAGCGCGAGGCCGCCAAGGCCGGCGTGGACCACGTTGTGGAGTGCTCCGACCGCAATGCCTGCGACGTGGAGCTGCTGATGGTGGGCGGCTTCTCGCCCCTGCGGGGCTTCATGCACCAGGACGACTACCAGTCGGTGGTGGAGACCAACCGCACCACCAGTGGCCTGCTGTTCGGCCTGCCGATCGTGATGGATACCGATCGCGACGACATCGCCGTTGGCCAGAAGCTGCTGCTCACCTACCGGGGTCAGGAGCTGGCAGTGATGACGGTGGAGAGCAAGTGGGAGCCCGACAAGGCCCGCGAGGCCAAGGGCTGCTACGGCACCACCTCGATCGAGCACCCGGCCGTGAAGATGATCGCCACCGAGCGGGGCCGCTTCTACCTGGGCGGTGCCATCGCGGGCCTGGAGCTGCCCCGGCGGGTGTTCTCCTGCAAGACGCCGGCGGAGGTGCGCGCCACCCTGCCGGAGGGGCAGGACGTGGTGGCCTTCCAGTGCCGCAACCCCATCCACCGCGCCCACTACGAGCTGTTCACCCGGGCGCTGCAGGCCAGCAACGTGAGCGAGCAGGGGGTGGTGCTGGTGCATCCCACCTGCGGCCCCACCCAGGACGACGACATCGCCGGTGAGGTGCGCTTCCAGACCTATGAGCGCCTGGCAGCCGAGGTGGCCAACCCCCGCATCCGCTGGGCCTACCTGCCCTATTCGATGCACATGGCCGGTCCGCGCGAGGCGCTGCAGCACATGATCATCCGCAAGAACTACGGCTGCACCCACTTCATCATTGGCCGCGACAT
>RGNC01000077.1 GCA_010029175.1 Synechococcaceae bacterium WB8_1B_136
GTTATGGCTGCCGCGGCACGGCCCCATCCGCACCTGCGCGGCGGCCGGCCGTGAGCCTCCCTTGCCCCAGGCTCTGGCGATCGGGCGTGGCGAGGCGGTGGCCCTGAACTTCCGCGAAACCGCCCCGGCGGCGGCGCGGGCGGATCTGTTTCTCAACGCCGATGGCAGCGTGAACCGCGAGCGGGCCACCCGCAGCCTGCTGAGCACCGCTGTGCCCGGCAGTGTGGCTGGGCTGGTGCAGGTGCAACGGCGTTACGGCTGCCTGCCCCTGGAGGCTGTGATCCAACCGGCCATCCAGTTGGCGGAGCGCGGATTTCCGGTGGGGGCCGAACTGGCCCGGTCGCTGCGGGAGGCCCAGCCGTTGCTGGCATCCGATCCCACCTCGCGGCGCTTGTTCTTCCGGCCGCCTGAGCCGACGGCTCGCCATGGTGAATCGCCGCAGCGCTGGCGTGCCTATCGCCCTGGGGAGTTGCTGCGCCAGCCGGAGCTGGCCGCCAGCCTGCGCTGCATCGTTGTGCAGGGGGAGGCCTGCTTCTACCGCGGCCGTCTGGCCCGGGCCCTGGCGGCGCTGATGCGCCGCGGCGGCGGCCTGATCACGCAGGCCGATCTGGCCCGCTACCGGGCCCCCTGGATGCGGCCGCTGCAGACGGTGTTCCGCGGCCATCCGGTGCTCACCATGCCCCCCCCCAGTGGCGGTGGCGCCACGCTGCTGCAACTGCTCAACGTGCTGGCTCCCCTGGATCTGGCGCGCACAGGGCTGAACAGTGCGGCGACGATCCAACCGATGGTGGAGGCGATGAACCTGGCCTACCGCGATCGCAATCGCCTGCTGGGCGACCCCGACCAGTTGGCGATGCCCTTGGGTCAGCTCCTCAGCGCGCGCTATGCCGAGGGCCAACGGCGCCAGCTGCGCAGCGATCGCCACCGGCCTGCGGCTGAGCTGGAGGCGGAGCGCAGTCCGGCGGAAGGCGGCACCAACACCACCCACATCTCGGTGGTGGATCGCGATGGCGGCCTGGTGGCCACCACCACCACCTTGAACACGGCCTACGGCAATGGCATCAGCGTGCCCGGGGCGGGATTCCTGCTCAACAACGAGATGGACGACTTCACCGCCGCCGTTGGTGCCGCCAATGCCTACGGCCTGCGGCAAGGTGCCCAGAACGCGATTGCACCGGGGCGGCGGCCGCTCAGCTCAATGACCCCCACCCTGGTGTTCCGCCCCGACGGTGCACCGCTGCTGGCCACCGGCAGCCCCGGCGGCAGCCGCATCATCACCACCGTGCTGCAGGTGCTGCTGAACCGGCTGGTGCATGGCCTCAACCTGGCGTCTGCGGTGGCGGCGCCGCGCCTGCACAGCCAGCTCTGGCCCGATCAGATCAGCCATGAGGAGGGCTTCAGCGCCGACACGCTGCGGCTGCTGGAGGCCAAGGGGCACAAACTGGTGTTGGTGCCGGCCATGGGTTCGGCCAATTCCGTGGAGGTGCGGTATTCAGCCGCTGGCGGTGCTCAGCCCAGCGGCAGCCTCGGTGTGGCGGATCCCCGTCGCCTCGACGCAGCGGCGGTGCCGGAACGTCCCTGAGGGGCGAGCCGCCCTCAACGCAACTGCAGACGATGCAGGCGTGGCCACAACCAGAACACACCGGCCAGCAGGGCGATGGCCAGGCTCACCTGCACCGCTTGGTAGCCACTGCCGAAGCGGTGCGTGGCACTGATCAGGTGAATCGTGTAGCCGGCCGCGGCCAGGCTGAGGGATTGCAGGCCCTTGGTGAGATTGGCGATGGCGTTGATGCGCCCCTGCATGTCGCGTTCGGTGCCGGCCTGGAGCAGGGCGTTGTCTGTGGAGATGGCCAGATAGCTGCAGCTGCCCGCCAGAAACACCGAGAGCGAGGCCCAGTGCACCACATTCGAGGCACTCAGGAGCAGCACGCTGATGGCCAGGCCCGCCGTGGCCCCTGCCAGCAGCCGGCCAGCTCGGATGCGCTCCAGCAGACCCATGCCCAGCAGGGAGCCCACGAAGCTGCCCAGGCCCACGGCCGACATCAGTGCCGCGTAGAAGGTGTGTCCCCCCTCGGCGCTCAGGTGCCTCTGCACGAACACCGGCAGCAGGCCCTGAAACGGCATGCCGAGAGCCATCACAAGGGCCAGCAGCAGCAGCAAGGTGCGCAGATCGGCGCGGACGCGCACCAGCTCCAGCCCCGCCTGCAGGCTGGCCCGGAACGACTGGCCGCTGCTGCTCAGGCCAGTGGCACCGCTGCCCCGGGGCAACCAGGCGATGCTGACCAGCAGCGGCAGGAAACTCAGAGCGTCAAAGGCGAAGGCCACCTCTTCATGGCTGCGGGCGGTCGGGCCAAGGCTGAGCAGCACGCCTCCGAGCGCCGGGCCGAAGATGTTGGTGACACTGGATGTGAGGCTGTAGAGCTGCTGGGCAACGCTCACCTGCTGAGGTTGCACCAGGTCGGTGACCAGGGCGGTGCGGGCGGGGGTGTCGAAGGCTGCGATCAGGCCGTTCATGCCGTTCACCAGCGCCAGCAGCCAGAGGGGCACCATCCCCTGCAGTGATGCCGCCAGGATCAGCAGCGCCATCGCCAGCAGGCCCGACTGGGTGAGCGTGAACAGCCAGCGGCGGTTGATGCGGTCGCTCATCGTGCCGCCCACCAGTTGCAGCAGCATCTGTGGCAGGCCATAGGCGAGGGCCAGGGTGGCGATACCAGCCGGTCCGTGCTGCTTCACGGTGAGCCAGTTGATCGCCAGCACGAAGGCGCTGGTGCCCAGATTCGAGATCAGGTTGGCGAGCCAGAAGGCCCGGAATCCAGGCAGCCGCAACAGGTCGGCCATGGTGGCCGTGGATGAGCTGGCCAACGCCGATCACCTGATCTGCCTGGATGTTGCCACGATCTGGGCGCTTCGGCCGTGCTGCTCGCCTGGTCCCTGATTCCTCCCTAGCCGCCCAGGTAGGCCGCCCGCAGGCTGGGGTTGGCTAGCAGCTCCCGGGCCGGGCCCTGCAGGGTGAGTTGACCCGCCTCGAGCACGTAGCCGCGGTTGGCGATCTCCAGGGCGGCCTGGGCGTTCTGCTCCACCAGCAGCAGGGTGAGCCCTTCGCGGTGCAGTTGGGCCAGGGCCCGCATCACCTCGCCCACCAGCTTGGGGGCCAGGCCCAGGCTGGGCTCATCCAGCAACAGCAGCTCCGGCCGGCCCATCAGGGCCCGGGCAATGGCCAGCATTTGCTGTTCTCCGCCCGAGAGGGCCCCGGCGAGTTGGCTGCGCCGCTCCGCCAGGCGCGGGAACAGCCCGTAGCAGCGCTCCAGGTCGGCGGTGATGCCGGCGCGATCGCGGCGCAGGTAGGCGCCCAGCATCAGGTTCTCGGCCACGCTCTGGCGGCTGAGCACCCGCCGGCCCTCGGGGCAGTGGCCGATGCCCAGCTTCAGCAGCCGGTGGGCGGGCACCCTCGCCAGGCTGCCGCCGCGCCACAGAATCTGCCCCTCAGCGGCGGGCACCAGGGCTGAAATCGCCCGCAGGGTGGTGCTCTTGCCGGCGCCGTTGGAGCCCAGCAGCGTTACCAGTTCGCCCTGGTGCACCGCCAGGTTGATCCCCTGCAGAGCCTGCACGCTGCCGTAGCGCACGCTCAACCCCTGGAGCTCCAGCAGAGGCGTGCTCATGGCGTGTTGCCTCCGCCACTGCCGGAGCCCAGGTAGGCCTCGATCACCTTCGGGTCCTGGCGCACGGTGTCGGGCGTGCCCAGGGCGATGCGCACGCCGAAATCCAGCACGGCCATCCGATCGCACAGCCGCATCAGCAGCGGCACGTGGTGCTCGATCACCATCACCGTGAGCTGATGGCGCTGGCGCAGGTCGCCGATCAGCTGGCAGAGCTGGTCTTTCTCGGATGGGTTGAGGCCGGCGGCGGGTTCATCCAGCAGCAGCAGCGAGGGGCCGGTGGCCAGGGCCCTGGCCATCTCCAGCCGCCGCCGATCGCCATAGGCCAGGGTGCCCGCCTGCCGCTCGGCCAGGGCTGAGAGCCCCAGCTCCTCCAGCAACTGCCAGGCGGTGTCGAGCCGCTGACGCTCGGCGCGCCGGTGCTGGGCGGTGCCCAGCAGGCCGGCCAGAGCGCTGCTGCGGGGCTGGCGCTGCAGGGTCACCAGCAGGTTCTCCAGCACCGAGAGGCCATCGAACAGGCGCAGGTTCTGGAAGGTGCGGGCCAGGCCCAGGCGGTTGAGCCGGTGCGGCGGCTGGCCGGTGATCGGCTCGCCGCGCCAGAGCACCGCGCCGCTGCTGGGCGGCGTGACGCCGGAGATCAGGTTGAACAGGGTGGTTTTGCCGGCGCCGTTGGGGCCGATCAGGCCAAAGATCTCGCCGGGCTGCACCACGAAGCTCACCCGATCCACGGCCAGCAGGCCGCCGAAGCGGCGGCTGAGATCCCGCACCTCCAGCAGCGGCGCGCTCATGGTTGGGCCTCCTGGCGGCCTTCGGCGCTGCCACGCGGATTCCAGCCCCCCAGCCGCTCCAGCAGGGCCGGGGTGATCAACCCTTGGGGGGCCAGCACCGGCCCCAGCAGGATCACCAGGCCGAACAGCACCAGGCGCACATTGCCCACGGGCCGCAGCAGCTCCGGCAGGGCCGTGAGCAGCAGGCCGCCCATCACCGGCCCGAGCCAGGTGCGCGAGCCCCCCAGCACCACGAAGGCCAGGGTGGTGATGCTGGCGTCGAAGGAGCCCTGGCGCGCGTTCCAGGTGTTGAGGAAGTGGGCGGCCAGGGCGCCGGTGCTGCCGGCCAGCACGGCGCTGAGCACGAATGCCGTGAGCTTCACGCGGGTGGTGTCGATGCCCAGGCAGCGGGCGGCCAGTTCGTCGCCTCGGATGGCGGCCATGGCACGGCCGAGGGGCATCCCCTCCAGCCGCTGGCAGATCCAGCCCGCCAGGGCCAGCAGGGCCAGGGCCGGCAGCAGGTAGCCGCTGGCATCGTGGAAGGGCTGGGGAATGGCGAAGATGCCCACCGCCCCGCCGGTGAAGGGCAGGTTGAGGATCGCCACCCGCACGATCTCCACCAGGGCGATGGTGGCGATGGCCAGGTAGATGCCCTGCAGCCGCAGCACCAGCCGCCCCACCAGCAGGGCCAGCAGCCCGGCCAGCAGGCCGCCGAGCACCAGCTCCAGCAGCAGCGACGGCACCGGAAAGCCGCCATCGGCCGTCGCCCCGAGGCCACTCCAGCGGGTGGAGAGCAGGGCAGCCAGGGTGCCGCCCACGGCATAGAAGGCCGGTGTGGCCAGCGACAGCTGCCCCGCCGCCAGCGGCAAGTACACCGACAGGCCCAGCAGGGCGCCGAGCAGCATCTGCACCAGAAGGCCGTTGTCGATCATGGGGCGGCTCCCATCCGGCTACACCTTCTCCACCGTGCGCCGGCCCAGCAGGCCACTGGGGCGCAGCAGCAGCACGACGAACAGGATCGCGAAGGCCAGGGCATCGCGCCAACCGGAGGCATCGCTGGGCACCAGGGCTTCCGCCAGGCCCATCAGCAGCCCGCCGGCAATGGCCCCCGGCACGCTGCCCAGGCCGCCGAGCACCAGCACCGCCAGCCCCTTGAGGCCATAGCCGATGCCGAAGTAGGGCCCCGGCAGGCTCACGCTCACCCCGATCAGGCCGCCGCCCAGCCCAGCCAGGGCGCCGCTGAGGAAAAAGGCCAACCGCACCATCGCCGCGCTGTTGATGCCGAGCAGTTGGGCGGTGGTGGCGTCCTCCGCCACGGCCCGCAGCGCCCGGCCCCCCTTGCTGCGCTCCAGCCAGAGGCTGAGGGCCAGCACGGCGGCGGCGGAGATCAGCAGCAGCAGCACCTGGATCGTGCGGATGCGGGCGCCGCCGATCACCAGCACATCCGGCAATCCGGCCAGGGCATCAGCGCCATGGGGGAAGGCGTAGCCCTCGGCCCCCATCAGCAGTTGCAGCAGGTTCACCAGCACTACACCGGCACCCAGGCTGGTGATCAGGGCCAGCAGCGGCTCGGCGCCCCGGCGGCGCAGGGGGGCAAAGGCCACCCGCTCCACCAGCAGGCTGATCAGGCCCGAGCCGGCGGCCGCCAGCAGCAACGCCAGAGCGAACGGCAGCCCGCCTGGCAGCCCCCAACCCGGCAACGCACCGTTCACGCCGATGCGGCCGCCCATCAACAGATAGGTGAGGTAGCCGCCGATCGAAAACAGTGCGCCCTGGGCGAAGTTGATCACCCCCAGCACCGAGAACACCAGCGTGTAGCCCAACGCCACCAGGGCATACACCCCGCCGCTGGCGGCGCCGTTGAGCAGCAGTTGCAGCAGGGCTTCGATCACGGCGTGCTCTCCTGCAGCCTGCGCTCCCGCACCAGGGCAAAGCGGCCATCGCGGCCGCCGGGATCCATGCGCACCTCTGCCACGTAGAAGCGATCCTGCAGCACCTCGCCCGCGGGGCTGAAGCCGATCGGGCCCAGGGGGGTGTCGTAGGTGCCGCTGAGGAGTTCGGCCATCAGGTTGGCGCGGGCCTGGCCGAGGGTCACGCCGCTGAGGCCGCCCTTGCGCTGCAGCCGCTGGATGGCTTCAAACAGCACCTGGTAGGCGGTGAAGGCCTGGGCGGTGATCTGCGGCGGCGGGCGGTCGCCGTGGGCCTGGCGGAACAGCTGCTGGAAGCGCCGGTTGATGGGGGTGTTGAGCTCGGGGCTGTAGGCCTGGGCGATCAGGATGCCGTCGCACCAGCGCTGGCAGATCGGGTAGATGTTGGGCGTGTTGAGGCCGTTGCCCACCACGATCTGGCCCCGGTAGCCGAGTTCGCGCAATTGACGAATCAAGTTGCCGCCCGCCACCGCCTGCACCGAGAGCACCACCAGCTGGGGCTTGAGCTGCAGGGCGGATGTGATCGGCGTTTGGAAGTCGTTGTCGGCCAGCTGGGTGCGCTGCACCGTCACCGGTGGTAGGCCGCGGGCAGCGAGGGCCTTCTGAAAGATGGCCGTCTCAGCGGTGCTGTAGGCGTCGTCCTGGGCGTAGAACACCGCCACACGCTTGATGGCGGGGTCGCGGCGCAGGGCCTCATCCAGCGAAAGCGGCGCGATCACCGAACTCTGGGCCGACACGCGGCTGATGAAGTGCCCGATCTCCGGGATGCCCTTGGCGGTGTTGGAGGGGGCCACCACCGGCACCCCCTGGCGCTGGGCGATCGGATCGGCGGCGAAGGCCTGCTGCGACAGGGTGGGGCCGATCAGGGCGATCACCCCCTGGCGGATCAGCAGGTTGAAGGCGGCGATGGCGCTGGGCTCATCGGAGGCGCCGTCTTCCAGTTGCAGGCGCACAGGGCGCGCGGGGGTGCCGCTCTGCTGCGCCCAGCGCTCAGCCACCGCCAGCCCCATGCGCTGGTCCTGGCCATAGAGGTTGGCGTTACCCGTGAAGGCAATGGCGGCCCCGAGGCTGATGGGACCGGCCGCCAGGGGCTTCGCCGCCGGATCGGTGTTGCGGCCCAGCCAGGCGAGGGCGCCGATGCCGGCCGCCAGCAGGGCCGCGAGGCGCAGGGCTCCACGGCGGCGCAGGTCGCTCGGGCTGATCACCGTCGATGGCGGGGGTGCGGTCGTCATCGGCGGGGCATTGGTGCGGATGCTGGGCGCTGGCGTGGGCCCTGTCAACCGAGGGGCTGATGAGGGGCGGCACTCCGCGCCGATCTGCGGGAACCCTTCAGAGGAGAGGTTGTTGTGTGTTGCCATGGCCGATCAGCCCCGCCCCGCTGGTCTGATCCAGCGCTATCGCGAGGAGCTGCTGCTGCGGCATTACGCCCAGCGCACGGTGAAGACCTATGAGCAGTGGCTGCGGCGCTTCCTGCGCTTTCACCAGCGTCGCCACCCGCGCACGATGGGCAGTACCGAGGTGAATGCCTTTCTGAGCCATCTCGCGGTGGACCTGCAGGTGAGCCCGTCCACACAGAACCAGGCACTGGCGGCCCTGCTCTTCCTCTATCGCGACCTGCTGGGGATGGACCTCGACCTGGATCAGCTGGTGCGTGCGCGGTCGCGCCGGCGATTGCCGGTGGTGCTCACACCGGAGGAGGTGCGCGCCGTTCTGGAGCGGATGCAGGGAGAGGAAGCTCTGGTGGCGGGTTTGCTGTATGGCAGCGGGCTGCGGGTGCTGGAGGCCCTGCGGCTGCGGGTCAAGGATGTGGATTTCGCTCGCCGTGAGATCACCGTCCGGGATGGCAAGGGCGGCAAGGATCGGCGCACGCTGTTGCCAGGGGCGGTTGTGGAGCGGTTAACGGCCCATCTGGCGCGGGTGAAGACGATCCATGAGGCTGATCTGCGGGATGGCTATGGCCGGGTGCTGCTGCCGCAGGCCCTGGGCCGTAAGTACCCCAACGCGGCGATTGAATGGGGCTGGCAATGGGTGTTTCCGCAACACAACCGCTGGAGCAATCCGGCCAGTGGCCAACAGGCCCGGCATCATCTCGATCCAAGCCTGATCCAGAAGGCGATGCGCAGAGCGGTGCTGGCAGCCGGGATCAACAAACCCGCAACGCCGCATACCCTGCGCCATTCGTTTGCCACGCATCTGCTGGAACGCGGCCAGGACATCCGCACGATCCAGGAACTCCTGGGCCATAGCGATGTGAAGACCACCATGATCTACACCCATGTTCTCAACCGCGGCCCGCTCGGCGTCAGCAGCCCAGCTGACCTTCTGTAACACTCCATACCCATCTTCGACGGATCCGCCCAAAATCCCCGCAACAGGGGGTACAGCTGCCACACAAGCCTTTACAACAGGCTTCCAGGCCCGTGCCCGGAGTCGCCCTGGCAAATTAGGCTGCTCTGGTTGGGTCGCTGGCAGCTTGGGCGGATCCCTCTATTCAGCGTTAGTTTGACGTGGCGGGACGGCTTGTGGACCTCCACTGGTGGTAGACGCGCTCTTTCGCTAGGGTGTGCTTTGGAGGCATTCGGCCATGACCATCTCTGTTGACGAACAGCAGGACGAGATTGCGGCCGCTTGCCGG
>RGNC01000078.1 GCA_010029175.1 Synechococcaceae bacterium WB8_1B_136
GATGTTCGTTACCGGGGAGGGGATCCTGTCTTGCGCGAAGGGGGTGGTGGGCAGCGCGGCCCTGAGGTTCTGATCACCGATCACAAAGCTCACGAAAAGCGCAGTGCTGGCAAAAGCCGAGATTCTCGGTGAGTGGAAAAGCCTCTTTCTCCAGTGGGATGTTGCGTTCGGGATCGGCGCAGAGCAGCTTCATCCGGGCGATCTCGCCTCCCACCTCAGTGGCCAAAGCATCTAGCTCCGCCTTACTCGGCTGGGCCTCCACTTCCGAATAGGCGGGTTGCAGATAAGCGGCGATGCAGCGAATCCGCCCAGCTTCCACCGAAAGGGTGTGTTCGGCCCATGCTGCATAGCCCACCAGCTGGCGCAGGTGTTTCACCGGATCCTGGCGACCGCTTTTCCAGTCCAGGATCACAGTCTCGGTGGGTGTTTGAAGCAGGGCATCCACCTTGGCGTAGATCTTGAGCTCCTGCAGCCGCGCCTCTCCGTAGCCAGGCGGTTCGATCAGAAAGGGCGGGTCGTCGGCCAGCTGCTCCTGCAACCAGTGATAGCGATCACTGGCCAGGAATGGCTCCATGCAAGCCAGCACAGAAGGCTGCAGATCGGCTGCACCAACCGGCTGGCGCTCGCCGTAATACACCTCCATCAGGCCGCTGCAACTTTGGAGTTCCCGCAAGATTGTCTTGCCGACATATACCTGAAAGCGGCTTTGATCTATGGGGTCGCGGGTTTTCAGCAAGCGCCTGAGCACGGCGGCCAGCACCGTATGGACCGCCTGGCCGATGATCATCGGCGCACTGCTCAGCTGCCTGAGCAGCAGGATGCGATTCAGCGGCAGCTCCCGCTCAAACTTCCAGTAGTACTGGTAGAAGTAGCGCCGGCGGCAGCCGCGGAAGGTTTCCGAGCGGGTGGTGGACCAGCCCAGCTGGGGGGAGTAGGGATAACGGGATAGCCCGATTTCAGGCATGGGTCGTCAGCGGCTATGCGCGATCAATACATTGCTGGCATCTGAATCCTCAATCACGGCACAGTAAGACGAGGAATCGCGCCGGCGCGGGGCCGAGTGCCTGCGCTGGAGCTGTTCAGGGAGCGGGCCGTGGATGCGCAGATGCTGGGCGAGACCACTTGGAATTCGGCGGGGCAGCGGGGGTTTGATGCCTTGCCAGATTGGATCCAGCCCGTCTGGAGCGTGCCCGAAGCCGGCAGTAACGCAGTGAATCGAGCGGATCGATGTAGCCAGGCATTGAAAAACGACACACGCTCAATTCCCAGGGCTGCGATTGAGATAGCATGGAGAGACCAGCCCATACCTCAATGTCAGATCTCACAGAATCGCCTAATGGCATAAATAATCAGAATGCAATTGGAGAAGCGGAGGAAAGAAGATCATTAAATGGCTTTGAATTTGAGCATAGCGATTTCAGCAAACAGCTTTGTCCCGAGGCCAAAGGACATTTTTGCATGCTTTGGGGAGACCATGGAGAAGGAGGCTACGACACACAGGCGAATGGCTACATTCAAGGTGGCCAGCCCATGGATGACACGTTTGAGTTGATCAGTATCTATCTCGATTTTGAGGAGGCGCTCAGCCAGTGCAGCTGGGCTCGGATGAGGCAGGCCGTAAGGGAACTGCGCCAACTACGGACTGAAATGGGCTACAGCCAAGCCGAGGAGCGCGAGGCACGAAGGGACGAAGACTTCTAGTCGTGGTCGTTCGCGCAAGCCACCTTAAATCGCCGACCTGCATCGAATACGTTGATTCACGTCATCATTGTCTGCTAGCCATGACCCCCGAGCAACTCGATCAGATTGCCAGCGTTGCCCAGAAGAGCATCCTCAACAGCCTCGACATGTACATCCAGAGCGCCACTGAACAGCTCGGCATCACCGAGGAGATCAGCGACGACGATTGGCAGACCCTGGTGGATCTGATCCTGGCTTGATGCCATGAACGCAACCCTGCAAGCCGCGACATGCCCGCTGGGATCCGCTCGGCCTGATGGCGGTGCGCCAAGCCATCCGAGAGCGCCTGGCGCCGTTGGGGCCGCTGGAGGAACACCGCTTTTGCTCATCCGGAGAGGAAGGTGTGAACCTGATCCTGCGGCTGCCTGGCCGAGAATCCAGCCTGGCTCCGCTGCTGGTGGGTGCCCACTACGACGGACCGCTCCACTCCCCTGGTGCCGACGACAACGCCAGTGGCGTGGCGGCTCTGCTGGAGCTGGCGAGGCGCTGGGCGACGGATCCACCGCGCCGGCCGGTGTGGCTCGTGGCCTTCGATCAGGAGGAATGGGGGATGGTGGGCAGTGCGGCTCTGGCGCAGGACCTCCGCAACAACCGGCAGCACCTCAAGCTGATGGTGAGCCTGGAGATGCTGGCCTTCACCAGTGAGCAGCAGAGCTACCCGGTTCCATGGTGGCCAACGCCGGTGCCGGCCTGCTGCTGCCGGGGCTGGCCCGCGCGATGGGAAGGCACGTGCCCACCAAGGTGCTGCCGGTGCCCAACGGCGGCCATGGAATCAAGGGAGTGAGGCTGAGCGACCACAGCCCGTTCTGGGATGCGGGTTACAACGCCCTGATGGTGACGGACACCTCGTTTATGCGGAATCCGCATTACCACCAGATGACGGACACGGTGGAGACGCTGGATCTGGACTTCTTCTCGGCGGTGGTGGAGGGGCTGGATGGGGCCTGGGGGCGCTGTGATGGGTGCTGCACGGCCAATCAGCGGAGATCTATGCAGCCAGCGCATAGATCCGAACCATGGGATTGAGAGCAGGTTGCTCCCGGTTCCTGGTGGCAGTCCGCAGCGTCCACAATTGAGGAAGCACAGCCCGAGCGCACCCGCCGCACCTTCGCGCTGCAGACCCATCGGGTGGAGCCGGCCGGAGCGATCTACCTTTGGCCCCAGGGGGCAGTGCCCCAGGAGGTACCGGCATCATGAGTACCATGATCGTCTCCCAGCTGCCCGATCCCGCTCCCCTCGTCACCCGAGCGGCTCTGGAGGCCTTCATCCAGCGGCTGGTGCGGCACTTCGCCCCGCAGCAGATCATCCTGTTTGGATCCCAGGCTCGCGGCGAAGCCCGTTGGGATTCCGACGCTGACCTTCTGGTCGTGATGCCGTTCGAGGGAAGCTCATTCGAGCGGCGCCTAGAGATGCTCGAAGTGGCGAAGCCATCATTCCCGGTGGATCTCTTGCTATGCCGGCCGGAAGCCGCAAAACAGAGGTACAGCTGGGGTGATCCCTTCCTCCGCGAAGCGTTTGATCACGGTGAGATGCTGCATGGCTGAACTCACGCCATTGATCAAAGCGTGGATTCGCTTTACTGAAGAGGATTGGGATGACGCCCTGATCCTCTCCAGATCTGGAGGCAAGCCGCGCAGCATCTGCTTTCACGCACAACAGCGCATCGAAAAACTGTTCAAGGCAGACCTGATGCGGCTGCAGGCGATCATTCCTAAAATACACAATCTTCGCGAACTGTCTGATCTCCTGCATCAGGCTGATGACTCCTGGCAAGCCACAAGCATCGACCTCAATCGTCTCTCCCTGGCAGCCGTTGATCTTCGCTATCCCGATCCCAACGAGCCAAATCCTGAGATTGAGATTGCTTTGGTGCTACAGATTGCTTTGGATCTGCGACTGAGGCTCTTACAGCGACTGGGAGCCGAGCCATGAACAGTCCTGCTGCTACGTCTCCCGCCCCCCTCGTCACCCGAGAAGCCCTGGAGGTCTTCACCCAGCGCCTGGTAGAGCGGTTCGCTCCGGAGCAGGTGATCCTGTTCGGCTCGATGGCCAGGGGGGAGGCGCGCTGGGATTCCGATGCCGACCTCCTTGTGGTGATGCCCTACGAGGGCAAGCCACGGGACGCTGTGGAGGCCCTGCTCGCCGCCGGCGTCGCCGACTTTCCGCTGGATCTGCATTTGCGGCGGCCGGAGGAGATCGGCCCGCGCTATCGCTGGGGCGATCCCTACATCCGCGAGGCCCTGGATCACGGGGAGCTGCTGCACGGCGAGCTCGACCGCAGCACGCTCGAACGGCCCGGCGCCTGCACCCCGGTGCGCAATCCGGTGGTGCAGGAATGGATCGAGCGGGCCGAACGTCATTGGCGCATGGCAGAGCTGCTTCCCGATCTTCCGCCCGGTTATCTCAGTGGGCTGTTCCAGGTGCAGCGCTGCCTGGAGACCTATCTGCGCGCCGCCCTGATCGCCCAGCAGATCCCCTCACGCAAGTGTCGCGATCTTCTGCAACTCAGCAACCGGCTGGCGGGCACCATCCCCGGCTGGCAGCCCGAACCCGCCACGTTGAACACGCTGACGCAGGCGGCCTTGGCCTACCTCGATCCCGGCGAGGACCATCCTGAGCCCACCCAGGACACAGCCTGGGCCCTGGTTGAGGCACGGCCACTGCGCGACTGCCTGCGCCACTGGTTCGACAGCCTGGAGGCGGTGACGCCTCTGGAGATGGCCTGATGGTCAGGCTGAGCTCCAGGCGCGCCTACAGGCCGGCCTGCATCAGTTCGCCGTGCCGCGTCATGCCCGCTTCACGCACCGGGCACGATCGTGGACCTGCCCGAGCGGGAGCGGGGCCAGCTCGATGCCCTCTGCCGTCAGCAGGGGATGTCGCGGGCCGAGGCGATCCGCCAGGCGTTGCGCCTATGGCTACAGCAGCAAACGCCATCCCATGCGGAGGTGTTCGGCCTCTGGCGCGACCGACCCGAGGACGCACTGGAGCTGCAGGAGGCCTTGCGCCAGGAATGGAGTGCGCGTTGATGCTGCTGCTCGACACCAACATCCTGATCGACGTGTTGCGCGGCGAAGCGGTGGCTCTGGCCTGGCTGGAGCAGCAACAGCAGCCCCACATCAGCGTGATCACCTGGATCGAGGTGCTGGTGGGTTGCCGGGAGGGCGAAACCAGCCGCGTGCACGACTGGTTGGAATGTTTCCCGCGCCTGCCACTGGATGAGGCGATCGCGGCCGAAACGGTGCTGCTGCGCCAGCGGCACGGCCTCAAGATCCCCGACGCAATCATCCTGGCCACAGCCCGCTGCGGCGACTTCAGCCTCGCCACCCGCAACGTGAAGGATTTCCCCCTGGCGCTGGGTGGTGTGGTGCATCCCTATCGGCTTGAAGCCACCCCATGACGGTCCACGCCACATCCACCCCAGCCCCCTTGGGTGACCCGCGAGGCTCTGGAGGCATTCACCCAACGGCTGGTGGCCGAGTTCGAACCTGAGCAGGGGAACCGACAAACGGGATTGCCCCCTGGATCCAACCCAAAAGCCAGCCCGGATCAGCCCTGCGGACGTCACAAACCGCAGGTTTGGTGGCGGCAGTTGGTACGGCTCAGTAGTGGTACCGCCCCTGGAGAAACTCCACCCGATCCGCCTTCACGAGGTATACACAGCGGTGCTCCTGGGTGATCCGGCGGGACCATACCCCTGGGCCCAGATTTTTCAAAGATTCCGATTTGCCGATGCCCTGAAAGGGATCTCGTAGCACCGCACGCATCAACTCCAGCAGTCGTTTGGCCGCGCGCCGATCGGCATCGATCCAGTGCTGCAGGTCGTCCAGAAATTCCGGATGACACACCGCCTCTCGTTGAGCACTCATGCCTCCAACCGGGCTTCCAGATCCTCAAGGTCAAGGGCGGGTAGCTCCTGAGATCGGGCACGCTCCAGGGCCGAGAGCAGGCGCGCGGCATTGCGGGGGGAACGCAGTAGGTGCGCTGTTTCCAGCAGCCCCTCCAGCTCGTCGGCCGCCACCAGAGCCACGTCTCCTCCCTGCCGGCGGCGCACCATCACAACCTCGCGGTCGGCCACCACGCGATCCATCAGGGCCTTGAGCTGGTCACGGGCTGCGGTGTAGGTGGTCTCGATCGCCACGGCGGCTGTACAGGAGGTCTGTTCAGGTTAGCGGCGGTTCGGGCGCTTGGACTCCCGTTCCGGTTGTCTGTCGGTTCATCCCTCGGCTGCCGTGGCCACGGCCCAAAGGCTGCTTGAGTTGTTCCGCAGGGATGAAGGCCGGTTGCAGGGCCTGGGCCGATCCGGCCCCAGCGTGCGTCTGGTGTATGCGTCGCTGCGCCGTCGGCCGCTCACCAGCACCAAACAGCTCAAGGAGCTGAGCGGACTGAGCTTCCCCACCGCCAGCAAGGCGATTGAGGCCCTGATGGACCTGGCCATCGCTCGGGAGATCACAGGCGGCCGCCGCAATCGCCTGTTTGCCTACGACGCCTACCTGGCAATCCTCAGCGAGGGCACCGAGCCGCTGTGATCGAGCTTTTCCATGGCCCCTCCCTGGCGCCTTGTCCTCACACCGCCAACGCCATGGCCGGCAGCCAGGCCGCAGGAAGCGGACATGGCGGCCACTGCAGAGTGCACTGGGCGAAGAGCTTCGTGGCCTGTTCTTGGTGGTTTCGCGATGATGAAGTCCATGACCACCACGCCGAGCCCACTGGTAACCCGCGAGGCTTTGCAAGCCTTCACGCAGAGGTTGGTGGAGCGCTACGCCCCCGAGAAGGTGATCCTGTTCGGTTCCTTGGCCCGTGGTGAGGGGCGCTGGGATTCCGATGCCGACATTCTTGTGGTGATGCCCTTCGAGGGCCGCCACTTAGCCAAGATCCGTGAAATGCGCCGTCTCTGCCCGGTGCGTTTCCCCCTGGATCTGCTGGTCCGACGTCCGGAGGAGATGGATGTTCGTTACCGGGGAGGGGATCCTGTCGTGCGCGAAGCTCTTGACCATGGAGAGGTCCTCCATGGCTGAACCCTGGTCGGCCGTTCCAGAGTGGATCGCCAAGGCGGAAGGCGATTGGGAAGCCCTGGAGATCCTTCTGACGAGGAACAGCCCCGGCTTGCGTGATGCGGTGGTGTTTCACGCCCAGCAATGCGTGGAGAAACTGCTCAAGGCTCGATTGATCCAGCTTGGGCAGATGGTCGACAAGATCCATGATCTGGCCGCCCTTTCTCGCCAGTTAGAAGCGGTGGATGACCGATGGAGCTGGGATGGTGAGGAGCTCGATGATCTCTCCTCTGGAGCGGTGCTTGCTCGCTACCCGGGTTTTGAGACCTCATCCGAGGAACAAGCGGAACTGGTGGAGTCGGCCAGCAGGGTGAGGCAGGCCCTGAGGATCCTGCTGGACTCCGACAAGCCAGAAGCGTGAACAAGACGAGCGAGGGTGTTTGCCCTTACACCGCCAACGCCATGGCCGGCAGCGAGGCTGCAGGGATCGGATGCTCCAGGCCCTGAGCGAGCGCCTGGCGCCGTTGGGGCCGCTGGAGGAACACCGCTTTGCCTCCTCAGGAGAAGAAGGCGTCAATCTGATCCTGCGGCTGCCTGGCCGCGAGGCGCGCCTCCCGCCGCTGCTGGTGGGAGCCCACTACGACGGACCGCTCCAATCCCCTGGTGCCGACGACAACGCCAGCGGCGTGGCGGCTCTGTTTGGGCTTCCCCCGGTTTGGTGGACACCCATCAGGGATCCGCGGTTGTGAGTTTACGCGCAGCGACAAACTGCTGCTCGTAGTCGATCGGGCTGAGGTAGTTCAATGTTGAATGCCTCCGCTCTCGGTTGTAGTAACCGTCGATCCAGAAGGCCAGATCACGCTGCAGCTGCTGGGGTGAGATGCGGGTCTCGGCGTCATCGTCGAGACCCAGCTCATGTTTGAGGGTGGAGAACAGGCTCTCCACCACCGCGTTATCCCAGCAGCAGCCCTTGGCGGACATGCTGCAGGTGATGCCATGGGTCGCCAGTAGCTCCCGGTAAGCGATGGCCCGGTACTGGCTGCCCTGATCGGTATGGATCAACAGCTGCTCGGGTTTCACTTGGCGCTGGCCCAGGGCCCGGTTGAGGGCCTCCAGCACCAGTGACGCCTCCATCGAGGCACCCAGGCTCCAGCCGACAACACGCCGGCTGAACAGATCTATCCACACCGCCAGATAGCGCCACCCGGTTGTGGTGCGGATGTAGGTGATGTCACCAGCCCAGCAACGGTTCGGGGCCGGTGGAGTGAAGTCCTGCTGGAGCAGGTTCTCTGCCACGCCAGCAGCGCCGCCGGCTTTGCTGCAGGGCCGGAAGCCCCGGCGAGTTTTGGCCCGCAGGCCGGCACGCTGCATCAGGCGGGCGACGCGATGACGACCAATGGGTCGGCCGGCCGCACGCAGTTCTTGGTGGATCCGCGGCGAGCCGTAGAAGCCCCGGTGATCCTGGAACACCGCCTGGATTTCAGCGGTGATCGCAGCGTTCTCGGCCGCCCGCTTTCCCGGCGCCTCCTGCCGCTGCCGCCAGGCGTAGAAGCCGCTGCGGGCCACGCCCAGCTGCCGGCACAACCAGGCCACCGAGTGGCGACTTGTGAGCTGATCGATCAGGCGAAACCTCTCGGCGGCAGCTGCTCCTTGGCAAAGTGCGCTGCCGCCAGCCTGAAAAAATCTTTTTCCCTCCTGAGCTCCCGGTTTTCGCGGCGGAGCTGCACCAGTTCAGCGCGTTCCTCACTGGTTAACGGGCCCTGGCCGGGAGTGGCGAGTTCACCGCGATCAATGCGGGCCTGGCGCACCCATTTAGCCAGGCTGCTCACAGGGATGCCGAGGCGCTGGGCCACAGCAGTGCAAGTCAGCCCCTCAGCCAGGCAGAGGGCAACAGCCTCCTCCTTTTGCTGCGGCGTGAACCGCCGGCGAACACGATTTGGGTTGGTCATCGATGCACAGTCTGGTGGTCATGGCGTTTCTCCTAACGACCTGTCCACCAAACCGGGGGAAGCCCA
>RGNC01000079.1 GCA_010029175.1 Synechococcaceae bacterium WB8_1B_136
AGCCCAGCAGCAGGGTGCCGAGGATCCCCGCCTGCACCCAGCCGGCCCGGGTGAGCAGCGGAGCCCTCTGGGCCAGGGCGATCAGCACGGCATTGATCAGCAGGGCCACCAGCCAGTGCTGGAGGCGATCAGGTGCCACCAGCAGCCGAAGCTCGAGCATGCAATCCGCCAGGAGTGGCACCCAGCACAACACGGCCAGCCGCGCCGGGCCACTGCCGCTTCTGTTGCGCTGCCCTACGGATCAGGCCCCAGCAGGCCATGCGGCAGGCGCCGCAGCAGATAATCGGCCCATCGGCCTCCTGATCGGCGCCATGGTGTTCAACCGCAAGGGCAAGTTCTTCCTCAACCTCGATGAGAAGGCCGCCGACAGCAGGGTGACCGTGGCTCCGGTGGCCGTGGCTCCGGTGGCTCAAGCAGCCCCAACCGCAACCAGCAAGACCGCTGCTCCGGCCCAGGCCTCAATCCCCGCCAAGGCCGCTGCACCAGCCGCAGCCCCAACCCCAGGCGCCACCAGCAGCGACAGCCCATCCGGCCCGGTGCTCACCACCGCCGAGGCCATCGCCGCCGAACTGGCGGCAGCCCAGGCCGACCGTCCGCCCCTGAGCACCGCCACCTTCGCCCCTGAGTGCGTCACCGCCGGAGGGGCCCTGCCCATGGGCCGCCGCCGCGGCGGCGCCAATCTGGCCGGTTTCAAGGCCATGGCCGGCAGCCTGTTTGGCAAGAAGTGAGCCCAGCGGCGGTTCCACCCAGCTGAGCCGAGCAGGCACCCAGCTGAGCTGAACAGCCCTCAACAGGACCAGCGCCGATGCCGCCAGGCACTCAGGGCGGCGATGGCGGCCACGGCCGCAGTGGAGGAGCGCAGGATCCTCGGGCCGAGGCACACAGGGATCCATCCCTGCCGCTCTGCTGCGGCCTCCTCGGCCGCACTCCAGCCCCCCTCCGGCCCGCAGGCCAGCCACAGGGCCTCGGGGCGGGCCGCAGGCCTGAGGCCTGCCCCCAGCCCTGAGCGGCGGGGCTGGGATCCGGCAATTGCGGCAGCCACAGGCGCTCGCACTGCTCCACGGCCTCGCGGGCGATGGAGCGCCAGCGCTCGGGCCGGAGCTGCCCCAGCACGGCGGTGCGATCACAGATCCAGGGCTGCAGCTGATCCACCCCCAGCTCCACGGCCATGCGCAGCAGCACCTCGTAGTCGCGTTTCACCACGGCGGCGGCCAGCACCAGCTCCGGGCAGGGGCGCGGCTGGCGCTCAAGGGGCATGGCCAGGGGCTGTTGCAGCCGCGCCTGGCTGCGCCCCTCGATCCGAGCCTCCCAGAGGCCTCCGGCACCATCGACAACCGCAAACAGCCCACCCAGCCCGAGCCGCAGCACCCGGGTGAGGTAGCGGCTTTCCTCAGACCCCAACGCCACCAAGCCATCGGCGGCGGCGGCCTGCAGTCGCTCGGGATCGATCAGCAGTCGGCGCCGCTCCTGGGCCACCGCTCAGGCGTCCGGAGCAGCAAGCGGGAACAGACTGTCCGGGTGCTCATCCACGGGCCAGTCGTCGTTGATGCCGCCCACCAGCAACTCCTCAATCTGCACCACATCGCTGTCGAGCTGGCGCAGGCTGTTGATCAACACGTCGAGGGCCACGGCATCGCTGGTGCCCAGGTCGACCCAGCAGCGCGCCCAATCGGCCTGGTATTCGATCTCGCCCATGTTGTGCATCAGGGCCGGCATGGCCCGCTCGGCCACCTCGGCGTCGTAGGCCATCCAGCTCACATCGGCCCCCTCCTCATGCACCTGCAGGTTTTCGGCGTTGAAACCGCCCAACTTGCCCAGGAAGAACCAGCTGTCGAACACGGTGTCCACATAGCCCCGCTCCCCCTGGCCAGGGGGATGGGAGAAGCGCAGCCAGATCCAGCAATTGAACGGATCAAACTCCCGAAAGCGAATCTCCATCGCGCCGCGGCTCCAGCAGGCAGAGGGTGACCCCATCAAACATGCTGGGGCCTCCAGCGGGCCAGTGCGGCCAGCCATGCTCGAGCTCCGATCCCTCCACTACCAGGCCGCCACGGCGCCCGAGCCGGTGCTGCGGGGGGCCAGCCTGACGCTCAGGCCGGGAACCCCCTCCCTGGTGGCGGGCCGCAGCGGCAGCGGCAAAACCACGCTGCTGGAGTTGATCTGTGGCCTGGCCGAACCCCAGGGCGGCCAGATCCTCTGGCAGGGGCAGGCCCTGCGCGCCCGGCAGCGGCGCTGGCTCTGCGGGCTGGTGTTCCAGTTTCCGGAACGCCATTTCCTGGGCCTCACGGTGGGCCAGGAGCTGAAGCTGGGCCAGCGCCGTCTGCCCTCCGAGCGGGCCGAGGCGGTGCTGCGGCAGGTGGGTTTGCAGGGCCTCTCGCTGCAGCAGGCACCGGAGCGCCTCAGTGGCGGCCAGCAGCGGCGGCTGGCGCTGGCGGTGCAGCTGCTGCGGGATCCGCGGGTGCTGCTGCTCGATGAGCCCACCGCCGGCCTGGACTGGTCGGTGCGCGACGAGGTGCTGGAGCTGCTGGGCGAGCTGAGCCGGGATCGGGTGCTGCTGGTGGTGACCCACGAGCCAGAGCTGTTCGCCGGACGGGTGGAAGCGGGCCACAGCTGGCGCCTGGAGCAGGGCCAACTGGTCGGCGCCCCCGGACTGGAGCTGCGCCAACGCTGAATTCTGGGTGCGCCAACGCTGAATTCCGGGTGCGCCAGCGCTGAATACAGTGCCGTCACCACCAGGGCGTGACCGAGGAGCAGGGAGATGACGGATCGTCTGGTACGGGCCACGGCGGCCGGCGGGGGCATCCGCCTGGTGGCCGTGAGCACCAGCACCACCCTGCGCTACGCCCGCCGCCGCCACAACCTCTCCTTCCTCACCACGGCCCTGCTGGGCCGTGCCATGACCGCCGGCCTGCTGCTGGCCAGCTCCATGAAGGTGCGCCACGGCCGGGTGAACCTGCGCATCGCCTCCGACGGCCCCCTGCGGGGCCTGATGGTGGATGCGGGCCGCGACGGCAACGTGCGGGGCTATGTGGGTGATCCCAGCCTGGAACTGGATCTGGTGAGCGAGGCCGATGGCAGCCGCCATTTCGATTTCCGCCGGGCCTGCGGCACCGGCTACCTGCACGTGGTGCGCGACCTGGGGGAGGGGGAGCCCTTCAGCTCCACGGTGGAACTGGTGAGTGGCGGCATCGGCGACGATGTGGCCTCCTATCTGCTCCATTCCGAGCAGACGCCGTCAGCGGTGTTCGTGGGAGAGCAGATCGACAGCAGCGGGGTGCGCTGCGCCGGGGGCGTTCTGGTGCAGGTGCTGCCCAAGGCGGCCCGCGAACCTGCCCTGGTGGCACTGCTGGAGGAGCGCTGCCGCGAGATCAGCGGCTTCAGCCGGCGGTTGGCCGCCTGCGAGGGCAACCTGCAGGCCCTACTGCAGGACATCTTCCCCGACCTTGATCCCCAGCTGCTGGAGGAGGCCGAAGCCAGCCAGGAGGTGAGTTTCCACTGCCCCTGCAGCCGCAAGCGCAGTGTGAATGCCCTCAAGCTGCTGGGCCGCGATGAGCTGCGCGACATCCTGCAGGAGGACGGCAAGGCCGAACTCACCTGCCACTTCTGTAATGAGGTGTATCAGGTGGGTGGCGGCGAGCTGCAGGAGCTGATCGCCGAGTTGACCTCAGCCTGAGCAGGCTGGAGCCACTCGATCTGAAGCGCTCAACAGCCTCTGGCGATCAACAGCCTCTGGCGCTCAACAGCCTCAGGCGATCAACAGCGCCCCGAGGATCAGCAGCACCAGGGCCGGCAGGCTCTGCAGTTGCTGCGGTGCCAGGGGCAGGCCCAGGGGAAGCCCCTGGGACAGGGATGGATCCAGCAGCCGCAGCAGCAGCCCGCCCAGCAGCAGTCCGAGGCTGAGCAGCAGCACGCTCCAGCCGGCTGCCGCCAGCAAGCGGCCGGTGCGGCGCTGCAGGGCCACCACGGCCAGCACCGTGGCGCAGGCCAGCAGCAGTTCGGCATTGGCGGCAGAACCCAGCAGAAGCAATGCCGCCAACGCGGCACCCAGCAGCGGGATCAGCCAGCGTTCACGGCCCTGGGGCCAGGCCAGGCTGGGCAGGGCCAGGGACGGCAGCTGAAAACTGGGCTTGGACAAGGCGGGCAGGCTGGGCAGGGCCGGCAGGCTCGGCCGCAGCGGCGGCGTGGCCGGCGCAGGCCGGGTGGCCTCCCGCTGGGAGGCATTGAGTGCCGCTGAGCTCACCCGGCCCTGCTGCCGTTCTTTCAGACGGTCCATCAGCACGGCGTCGTAGGCCGCCTCCACCCGAGCGCGCGCCTGCGGGTCGTCGCCCACCTCCCTCAGGCGTTCCTGCTTGGCCTGCTGCACGGCATCGAAGCTGGCATCCGGACTGATGCCCAGCCGCTCGTAGGGGGAAGGGGGAGCACCGCCGGCACCCGAGGACGAATCCGTTCCAGCTCCCTGGTTCATGCCTGTAGGCGTCTGAGGCGTGCGCTGTGTCGAGCGTATCGAGCCCGGGCCCACAGAGGGGAGGGCCAAACCGCAAGCCGTTCAGAACAGAGGCTCGCTGTGGCGGTAGCCCGCCTCCTGCTGCAACAGGCGACGCTGCTGCTCAGCCTCTTCGCTGCGCAGCCAGCAGCGCCGCTTGAGCAGGGGCATCTGGGGCGGCAGGTGGCTGCCCTCGCGCATCTCCACGGCACCGGAGTGGCCGGCACCGGGCACAAAGCTCACGTAGTCGCAACCGCCGTCGGCTCGGGGCCGCACCAGCCAGAGAGGTCTCGCCATCGGGATGACAGGTGCTGTGACCTTTCGTTGCAAGGATTCTGGCGAGGCCGCGGGGCAAGCGTGGCAGCGGCCTACAGGGCAATCGGCTCGACACCGCTCACCACCGGGGCCACAGCACTCAACTCCAGCTCTGGGTGATCCTCTGCCAGCTGTCCCAGGTTCCACTCGTTCTTGAACAGCAACACCGGCCGGTCCCAGGCGTCACGCACGGTCTTGCAGTTGAAGATGCGGCCCACCTTCTCCAGAGCGGGCCAGCCCCCCACCACCCAGCGGGCCACGCAGAAGCCCAGGGGTTCGAGCCGCGTCTGCACGCCGTATTCGTTCTCCAGGCGGTACTGCACCACCTCCAGCTGCAGCTGACCCACCGCCGCCAGGATCGGATCGCGCTTGCTCTGGTCGGTGTCGTAGAGGATCTGCACGGCCCCCTCCTCCCGCAGCTCATTGACGCCCTTGCGGAAGCTCTTGAAGGCCGAGGGGTTGGGATTGCGCAGCCAGGCGAAGATCTCAGGGCTGAAGCAGGGAATGCCCTCGTATTCCACCTTCGGGCCCAGATAAAGGGTGTCGCCGATGGCGAACATGCCGGGGTTGTTGAGGCCGATCACATCGCCGGGGTAGGCGTCCTCCACCACCTCGCGATCCTGGCCGAACAGCTTCTGGGGCCGCGACAGCCGGATGCTCTTGCCGGTGCGGGCGTGCTGCACCGTCATGTCCTTCTCGAACTTGCCGGAGCACACCCGCACGAAGGCCACCCGATCACGGTGGCGGGGATCCATGTTGGCCTGCAACTTGAACACGAAACCACTGAATCCCGGCCGGATCGGATCAATGGCACCGGCGCTGCTGGAGCGCGGCGTGGGCTTCTGGGCCAGCTCCAGGAAAGCATCGAGGAACGGCCGCACGCCGAAGTTGGTCATCGCCGAACCAAAGAACACCGGGCTGAGCTCACCGGCATGCACCAGCTCCAGGTCAAGGTCGGCACCGGCCCCCTCCAACAACTCCAGTTCCTCCAGGGCCTGCTCCAGCAGCTCCGGCTCCACGGCGCCCGAGTCGCGGGCCTCCTGAACAGTGAGCACCTGCTCCTCACTGGCCCGGCCCCGTTCGGCGCGATCAAACAGGATCACCGCATGGCTGCGGCGATCGATCACACCGCGGAAGCGATCACCGCTGCCGATCGGCCAGTTCACCGGCCAGCAGGCCAGCCCCAGCTCCTGCTCGATCTCATCCAGCAGCTCCAGGGGCTCCCGCCCCGGCCGATCCATCTTGTTGATGAAGGTGAAGATGGGGATGCGCCGCAGGCGGCACACCTCAAACAGCTTGCGGGTCTGGGGCTCGAGGCCCTTGGCGGCGTCCTCCAGCATCACCGCGTTGTCGGCAGCCGCCAGGGTGCGGTAGGTGTCTTCCGAGAAGTCCTGGTGGCCGGGGGTGTCCAGCAGGTTGATCGTGCTGCCGCTGTAGTCGAACTGCAGCACGGTGGAGGTGATCGAGATGCCCCGCTGCTTCTCGAGCTCCATCCAGTCTGAGGTCACCTTGCGCTGCTCCCCCTTGGCCTTCACGGCGCCGGCCTGCTGAATGGCGCCGCCGTAGAGCAGCAGCTTCTCGGTGAGGGTGGTCTTGCCCGCGTCCGGGTGGGAGATGATCGCGAAATTACGCCGGCGGGCCACGGCGTCGGCCAGGGCCGCCAGTTCGGGGGTCGCGGGGGCGCTGCTGCTGGTCATCGATCCAGCCTGCCAGGCGGGGCTCAGCCGAGGCGTCCCCACACCTCCAGGTAGCGATCATCGAGAGCCTGCACCCGCAGGCCATTCAGCCCTGCGGCATGCAGCTGCTGCGCCACCTCCTCGGGCCGGAAGGCGGCGTGCAACGAGGCGAGGTAGTCGTGCTGGAGCACCGGTGGAGCCGCCGCCATGTGGCGGCGGGCCAGCTCCTCCGCCGCTGCCGCGCTGGCGGGACGGCGCAGATCCTTCACGTAGACGCAGGCTCCCGGCGCGGCTAGCTGGCCCACCGCCTCCCACAGCACCTGGGGATCGTGGAGATGGTGCAACAGGCTGTTGCTCACCACCGCGCTGAACCCCCGGGGCAACCCCCCATCCGGGAGACAGCGCAGCTGAAACCGCAGCCTCGCCGCCAACTCCGGCCTGCACTGGAGCTGAGCCTCGGCCAGCTCCAGCATCGCGGCGGCACCGTCGATCCCCAGCACGCGAGCCGGCGGGAACCCCTCCGCCAGGCGAAAACTGATGTTGCCGGGCCCGCAGCCGAGGTCGATCATCCGCTCCCCCAGACCAGCGGGAAACAGCTCCGCCAGGCGCTGGATCAGGGCCTGATCGCTGGCGGCGAAGTCGGCAGCGGCATAGGCCGCCGCCTGCTCTGGCCCATCCATCAGCTCGGGCTCGGGCACACGCTGCATGGATTTCAGAAGCAGGGGCGATTGGAGCCCGCAGGCCACCAACTGGTCCAGCATCGCCCACCGCCACTGGTGGCAGCAACCTCTTGCAGACCCCACCGGTGGCGTTATGGTTTCACCACGATCCACGGCGCTGCGGCGCTCCCCACCACCTGTGACCCTGTCAGTTCCTGGACCCAGCACGGCTGGGGCGAGCGTCGATTCAGCGGCCGGCAACGCAGCCCTGGGCAGCCCAACCACCGGCGGCATCCTCAACGGTCCCAGGCCCGACTTCCCTGCCACGGCCCCGGCGGCCAATCCGGTCTTCTACCGCACCTACAGCCGCAAAACCGCCCACGGCCGCGAGAGCTGGCACGAAGTGGCCGAGCGCAACCTGGAGGGCCTGCGCCGCCTGGGGAACCTCAACCCGCAGGAGGTGGAGCTGCTGCGCCGCATGCAGCAGGAGCAGAAGGCCCTGCCCTCCGGCCGCTGGCTGTGGATCGGCGGCACCCCCTGGATCGAGCGCAGCGAAAACTTCTCCGGCGCCTACAACTGCACCTCCACCAACCTGGTGGACTGGGAGGCCTTCGGGCTGATGATGGACCTGGCGATGATGGGCTGCGGGACCGGCGCCATCATCGAGCCGCACCTGATCAACCGCCTGCCGGCGGTGCGCCATCAGCTGCTGATCACCGGTGTGAGCGACATCGGCGCCACCCCCGCCGGAGCGCGTCAGGAGCACACCAGCCACAGCATTGATGGCAACCGGGTGCAGATCAAGGTGGGCGACACCCGCCGCGGCTGGGTGGACAGCTACCAGCTGCTGTTGACCCTCTGCAGCGACACGCGCTTCGACGCCACCAGCCCGATCGAGATCGCGGTGGATCTCTCCGATGTGCGGCCCGTGGGTGAAACCCTCAAGGGCTTCGGCGGCATGGCCAACCCGGTGAAGCTCAAGGACCTCTACGGCCGGGTGGCCCAGATCCTCAACAAAGCCCGGGGCCGCCAGCTCACCTCCGTGGAGTGCTGCCTGCTGATCGATGAGGCCGCCGTCACGATCGTGGCCGGCAACATCCGCCGCAGCGCCGGCATGCGCCAGTTCGCCGCCGACGACCTGGCCGCCGCCGGCGCCAAGGAGAACCTCTGGCAGCAGGACAGCGAGGGCAACTGGCGCATCGACCCGGAGCGCGATGCCCTGCGCATGGCCAACCACACCCGCGTGTTCCACACCCGCCCCGATCGCGCCACCGTGCTGGAGGCGGTGATCAAACAGTTCCAGAGCGGCGAGGGCGCGATCCAGTTCGCCCCTGAAGCGATCGCCCGCTCCAATGCCGACCTGCTGCCCACCCCGGAACTGCGCACCGAGTTCATCGGCATTTACGTGGATCAGGGCCGCGAGGAGGCCGGCCGCTGGCTCAGCACCCATCACCCCGAGATCAGCGCCGCCGAGCTGGAGCACCGCCTGGGCCGCTACGGCCTCAACCCCTGCGGCGAGATCCTCGGCGCCGATTTCCACTGCAACCTGGCGGAGATCCACCTCAACCGCATCGACCCCGACGACCTGGTGGCCCAGGAGGAGGCCTTCACCG
>RGNC01000080.1 GCA_010029175.1 Synechococcaceae bacterium WB8_1B_136
AGGTAGAGCGAGCCCGCCACCACCGGCAGGGCCTCCGACCCGATCAGCCAGTCGAGGTTGGCGTCGAGATCCGAATCGCCCTGGGTGAGCGCGGCGGCGCAGGCAGGCTGCAGCTCCGCGGCCGTCCAGCTGCTGTGCTCCGGCAGCGGCACCAGCCGCACGGCATCGCCGGGTCGCAGCAGCATCCGCAGCAGCTCCGGGGCGTCCTTGTGGCGCTGGATGCCCAGCAGCCAGCGCCGTGGGGCCGCCGTTTCGCCGGCTTCGGCATCCAGCTCCCGGCGCAGGGCCGCCGCCGCCGGAGGGTTGTGGGCCCCATCCACCAGCAGCGGATGGCCCCGGTGGAGGCGCCGCTCCAGCCGGCCGGGCCAGCGGGCCTCCGCCAGCCCCCGCTGGATGGCGGCAGCGGTGATCGGCCAGCCCCGCTCCGCCAGGGCATTGGCGCTGCCCAGGGCCACGGCGCCATTGAGGCGCTGCAGTTCGCCCCGCAGCCCCAGCACAGGCCCCCCAGCGCTGGCCGGCGGCAGGGGTTCCACCCAGCGCAGTTCGCAGCTGCGGCTGCGGGCTTCCCGTTCCAGCACCGCCGCCGCCTCGGGCTGTTGCGGGCCGCTCACGGCGATGGCCCCGGCGTGCATCACCCCCGCCTTCTCCGCGGCGATGGCGGCCAGGGTGGGGCCGAGATGTTCGGTGTGATCCAGGCCGATGGCCGCCAGGGCCAGCACCTGGCGATCGGGGTGCACCGTGGTGGCATCGAGCCGGCCCCCCAGGCCCACCTCCAGCACCGCCAGCTCCACGTCCGCCTCGGCAAAGGCCTGGAAGGCGGCGGCGGTGATCAGCTCAAAGGGGGTGAGGTCGTGGCGCAGGGCCAGGCTCTGCAGGGCCTCCAGCTGGCGGCGCAGCTCGGCTTCGCTGATCAGGCCATCCGGCAGGCGGATGCGCTCACACCAGCTCAGCAGGTGGGGGGAGGTGTACAGCCCCACACGGATGCCGGCGGCGCTGGCGATGCGCTCCAGCATCGTGCTGATGGAACCCTTGCCGTTGGTGCCCGCCACCTGCACGGCGGCAAAGCGCCGCTCGGGATGGCCCAGCTCCGCCAGGGCGCTGCGCAGCCGCTCCAGCCCCAGGTCGACCCCCCGGCGGCTGAAGGGGGCGATCAGGTCGGCGAAGGGGTCGCCTGGCACAGCAGCAGGGCCTGTTCCAGCCGCTTCACCGCCTCCCGGATCTGACGGGGCTTGATCGTGAGCGGCGGCACGAAGCGCACCACATTGCTGCCGGCGGGCACCACCAGCAGGCCCTCCTCCAGGGCGGCCTTCACCACGTCGATGGCGGCGGGGCCCTCCGGCCGCAACACCAGGCCCTGCAGCAGCCCCCAGCCGCGGGCCCCCTCGGCGATGGACGCATGGCGGGCGGCCAGCTCGGCCAGCTGGTCCTGCAGCAGGGCCCCCATGGCTGCGGCATGGGCGGGCAGGTTGCGGCGGGTCAGTTCGGCGGCCACGGTGAGGCCGGCCCGGCAGGCGAGAGGATTGCCACCGAAGGTGCTGGCGTGCTCGCCGGGCTGCAGCTGATCCACAGTGCCCTTCACCGCCAGGGCGCCGATGGGGAAGCCGCCGCCCAGGCCCTTGGCCAGGGTGAGGGCATCGGGCTCCACGCCGAGTTTCTGGTAGCCCCAGAGGCAGCCGCTGCGGCCCACCCCCACCTGCACCTCATCGAAGATCAGCAGGATGTTGCGTTCGCTGCACAGCTCCCGCACCCGCCGGAAGAAGGAGGGGTTGCCGGGGTTCACGCCCCCTTCCCCCTGCAGGGGCTCCAGCAGCACCGCCGCCACCCGCGGGCCGTGGGCCTCGCACTCGGCCAGCAGCGCCTCAAAGGCGGCGGTGTCGTTGTAGGGGAAGTAGCGGAAGCCCTGAACCATCGGCTCGAAGCCCTGGTGGTATTTGGGCTGGCCCGTGGCGGTGACCGCCGCCAGGGTGCGGCCGTGGAAGCTGGCCTGGGCCGTGAGAATCAGCGGCCCCCGCTCGGCGCTGCCATCGATGCCCCGCACCCGATGGCCGTGTTTGCGGGCCAGCTTGATGGCGGCCTCGTTGGCCTCGGCACCGGAATTGCAGAAGAACACCGCATCGGTGCAGCTGTTGGCGGTGATCCAGGCCGCCAGCCGCTCCTGCTCAGGGATCCGATAGAGGTTCGACACGTGCTGCAGCTGGCCCAGCTGCTGGCCCAGGGCCTTGCGCAGGGCGCGGTTGCTGTGGCCGAGGGTGCACACGGCGATGCCCGCCACGCAGTCGAGATAGCGCCTGCCGTCGCTGTCCCACACCCACACACCCTTGCCACGCACCAGCTCGAGCGGGAAACGCCCGTAGGTGTTCATCACCGCCGAGCGGGCGGGCGCCTGGGCGGCAGGCGGTTGGATGGGAGCGGTGGGACTTGAACCCACATGCCCGAAGGCGCTCGATTTTGAGTCGAGTCCGTCTACCAATTCCGGCACGCTCCCGCAGCTCGACTCTACGAGTTCAGCCCACGCGGCGGATCGCGGCGCCCACCCCGTTCAGCTTGCCCTCGAAGTCGGCGTAGCCACGGTCGAGGTATTCCAGCCCTTGCACGCTGGTGAGGCCATCGGCCGCCAGGCCCGCCAGCACCATGGCGGCGGAGGCCCGCAGATCGCTGCCCTGCACCGGGGCGCCGCTCAACCGGGCCACGCCCTCCACGAAGGCGGTGTTGCCCTGCATGCGGATCGAGGCGCCCATGCGCTGCAGCTCGGCCACGTGCTGCAGGCGGTTCTCGAAGATGTTTTCGGTGATCACGCTGGTGCCCTCGGCGGTGGCCAGCAGGCTCATGAACGGGGCCTGCAGGTCGGTGGGGAAGCCGGGGAAGGGCTGGGTGCGCAGATCGACGGCGCGGATCTGCTCGGCGCTGATGGTCACGCTGGTGCCATCGATCTCCAGGCGGCAGCCCGCCTCCTCCAGCTTGGTGAGCACCGCGCCGAGGTGATCGGTGATCACGGGCCCCACGGTGAGGGTGGAGCGGGTGATGGCGGCGGCCAGCAGGAAGGTGCCGGCCTCGATGCGGTCGGGGATCACGGCGTAGTCGGCGCCGTGCAGGCGCTCCACGCCCACGATGGTGATGGTGGAGGTGCCGGCGCCCCGCACCCTGGCCCCCATGGCGATCAGCAGACCTGCCAGGTCCACCACCTCAGGCTCAAGGGCGGCGTTGTCGATCACCGTCTCGCCTTCGGCGAGCACCGCGGCCATCATCAGCGTCTCGGTGGCGCCCACGCTGGGGCAGTCGAGGTGGATGCGGCCGCCCGTGAGGCGATGGCCGCGGCCTGGCACCACGGCCGACACCACGCCGTGCTCGATGGTGACCTGGGCCCCCAGGGCCTTTAGGCCCTTCACATGCTCCACCACCGGGCGGGTGCCGATCTGGCAGCCACCGGGCAGGGGCACCCGGGCGATGCCCAGCTTCGCCAGCAGCGGGCCGATGCAGAAAAAGGAAGCCCGCAGGCTGTTCACCAGCTCGTAGGGCGGCGCAGACTGGTTCAGGCCGGAGCCATCCATTTCGATCCAATCGGGCCCGCGGCGCACCGTGACCCCCAGAGAGGCCAGGATCTCCGCCATGGCCTGGATATCGGTGAGGGGTGGCACATTGCGGAGCCTCAGGGGCTGCTCGGTGAGCAGGCAGGCCGCCATCAACACCAGAGCCGAATTCTTGGCGCCACTCACCCGCAATTCACCACTCAGCCGCCTGCCGCCAGCAATTTCCAGTTGCGGATTGAGAATCTGCTGAGACGGGACAACGGTCACGGTCATGGCTGAGGGCGTCCCGCCTTGGGGGCCCCATCTTGACAACCAAACCTGAGACCGTCTAGACGGCCGGCCCTTGAACTGGCTTGGTTTGCCCTTTTTGAGCCGGTTCGGGCGATGGGGTACATTTTCTCAGGCGCCAACAGGCGTCCGGCTGGAATCGCCCAGGGGTGCTTCCGGCTCAGCCACGCGGATGTGGCGGAATTGGTAGACGCGCTAGTTTCAGGTACTAGTGGCAGCAATGTCGTGGGAGTTCAAGTCTCCCCATCCGCATCCTTCAGCCCCTCTCCGTTGGACGAGGGGCTTTTTTGTTGCCATTTCTTGCTGTAGCCGTGGTGGGCGGGATCAATGCCACCCTGTGGGTTCCGCAGCGGCCCTGTTCTCTCCATGCTCGTTCTCAAGATCAGCAATGCCTCCGAGGTGGTGGCCTCCAAGCTCGGCAAGTTTCTGGAGGCGCTCACCCCTGATTCGCTCGATCAGACCACGGTGGAGGATGTCTTGATCAAGGAATTGATCAAGAACCTCAGCGCCGAGGGCCTCAAGGGAGAGGTGGCCGCCGTGAAGGGCCTGGATCTGCAGAACAGCAAGCTGGTGCTTGAGGACGCCCTGCATGTGCGCCGCCATCAACAGTTCTGAGTTCCGCCGGTTGCCGCCGGAGCCGATCACCAGCCGCCGCAATCCCCTGGTGGCCCGCCTGCGTGCCCTGCACCAGGCCAGGGGCCGACGGGAACAGGGGTTGCTGTTGCTGGAGGGCACCCACCTGCTGCAGGAGCTGTTGCGGCTGCAACTGCAGCCGCAACAGGTGCTGGCCACCGCGGCCTGGATGGCAGCCCATGCTGAGCTGCTGGCCCCGTTGGCGCAGCCTGTACAGCCCGTGGGGGAGGCGGTGCTGGAGGCCGTGGCCACCACCGAGACCCCCGATGGGGTGGTGATGACGCTGCCGGTGTCGGCCCTGCCCCGGGCCCTGGATGGCGCCCCCTTTGTGCTGGCCCTGGATCAGCTGCAGGATCCCGGCAACCTCGGCACCCTGCTGCGCACCGCCCTGGCGGCGGGCGTGCACCAGGTGTGGCAGGCCGGTGGCGCCGATCCCCACCAGCCCAAGGTGCTGCGGGCCTCCGCCGGTGCGGTCCTGGCGCTGCCCGTGCTGCGGGATCCCGATCGCCAGGGGTTGATGCAGCGGCTGGAGCGGGCCCGGGCCGCGGGTCACCAGCTGGTGGCCACGCTGGTGGCGCCCTCCGCCGAGCCCTACTGGCAGCTGGATTGGACGCGCCCCACGGTGCTGCTGCTGGGCAACGAGGGGGCCGGGCTGCATCCCCAACTGGAGGCCCTGGCCACCCACCGCGTCACCATTCCCCACAGTCCGGCGGTGGAATCGTTGAATGTGGCGGTGGCGGCGGGGCCGCTGCTGCTGGAGCGCTGGCGACAGGAGAGAATGCCCGCCAACTGAGCAGGGCATCCGGTGAGCGAGGGCAGCTTCGATTTCGATGTGGTGGTCATCGGTGCCGGCTACGGCGGCTTCGATGCGGCCAAGCACGCCGCCGACCACGGCCTGCGCACGGCGATCATCGAGAGCCGCGACATGGGCGGCACCTGCGTGAACCGCGGCTGCGTGCCCTCCAAGGCCCTGCTGGCCGCCAGCGGCCGGGTGCGCGAGCTGGCCGATGCCGAGCACCTGCAGGGGTTTGGCATTCATGCGGCCCCGGTGCGCTTCGAGCGCCAGAAGATCGCCGACCACGCCAATCAGCTGGTGGCCACGATCCGCGCCAATCTCACCAAGAGCCTGGAGCGCGCCGGGGTCACGATCATCCGGGGAACGGGCCGGCTGGAGGGCCCCCAGCGGGTGGGGGTGCGGGAACTCAACGGGGTGGATCGGGTGCTCAGCGCCCGCGAGGTGATCATCGCCACCGGCTCTGATCCGTTCGTGCCCCCCGGCATCGAAACCGATGGTCGCACCGTGTTCACCAGCGATGAGGCGGTGAATCTGGAGTGGCTGCCCCGCTGGATCGCCATCATCGGCAGTGGCTACATCGGCCTGGAATTCGCCGACGTGTACACCGCCCTGGGCTGCGAGGTCACGATGATCGAGGCCCTGGATCGGGTGCTGCCCACCTTCGATCCCGATATCGCCAAGATCGCCGCCCGAAACCTGATCGACGGCCGCGACATCGACGCCCGCTCCGGCGTGTTGGCCAAATCGATCCAGCCGGGCGCGCCGGTGCAGATCGAGCTGGTGGACATGCAGACCCGCGAGCCGGTGGAAACCCTGGAGGTGGATGCGGTGCTGGTGGCCACCGGTCGGGTGCCCAGCAGCAAGGGCCTGAACCTGGAGGCCTGCGGCATTGAAACCAACCGCGGCTTCATCCCGGTGGATGATCGGATGCGGGTGCTGGTGAACGGCGCGCCAGTGCCGCACCTGTGGGCCGTGGGCGATGTGACCGGCAAGATGATGCTGGCCCACACCGCCGCCGCCCAGGGCACCGTGGCGGTGGACAACATCCTCGGCCACCCCCGCCAGATCGATTACCGCTCGATCCCGGCCGCCACCTTCACCCACCCCGAGATCAGTTCGGTGGGCCTCAGTGAGGCCGATGCCAAGGAGCTGGCTTCAAAGGAGGGCTTCGAACTGGGAGCAGTGCGCAGCTATTTCAAGGCCAACTCCAAGGCCCTGGCCGAGCTGGAGAGCGATGGCCTGATGAAGTTGCTGTTCAACAGGAGCACCGGCGAGGTGCTCGGCGCCCACATCTATGGCCTCCATGCCGCCGATCTGATCCAGGAAGTGGCCAATGCCGTGGCGCGCCGCCAGAGCGTGACGCAACTGGCCACGGAGGTGCACACCCACCCCACCCTCAGCGAAGTGGTGGAAGTGGCCTACAAGCAGGCCGCCCAGGCCGTGGGAGCCTGAAGCCATGGAGATCCGTCGCCGGCCGCCCAACCCCAAGGTGAAGGTGGCGCACCTGGAGTACGCCATCCCCCACGCCGAGAGTGAGCCCCGCCACATCCTCGAGAAGATCGTGTGGGAGAAAGACCGGGAAGTGGCCACGGCCCGGGAACGGGTGAGCCTCGAGAAGCTGAAGCAGCAGGTGGCCGACCTGCCCGCCTCCAGGGATTTTGTGGCGGCGTTGCGGGCGGCCTGCCGCAGGCCGGCGGTGATTGCCGAGGTGAAGAAGGCCAGCCCCAGCAAGGGGGTGATCCGCGAGGACTTCGACCCTGAAGCGATCGCCCGCGGTTACGCCGCCGGTGGTGCCAGCTGCCTGTCGGTGCTCACCGACAAGCAGTTTTTCCAGGGCGGCTTCGACGTGCTGGTGCAGGTGCGCCAGGTGGTGGATCTGCCCCTGCTCTGCAAGGACTTCATCCTCAGCCCTTATCAGCTGTACCAGGCCCGCGCCGCCGGCGCCGATGCGGCGCTGCTGATCGCCGCGATCCTCACGGATGTGGACATGGCCTACCTGCTGAAGGTGGCCCGCAGCCTGGGGCTGGCGGTGCTGGTGGAGGTGCACGACGCCGCAGAACTGGAGCGGGTGCTGGCCCTCGATGGCGTGCAGCTGATCGGCATCAACAACCGCAACCTGGCCAGCTTCGAAACGGATCTGGCCACCACCGAACAGCTCACCGCCCGCTATGGCGAGCAGATCCGCGCCAAGGGCTGCCTGCTGGTGAGCGAGTCGGGGCTGTTCAGCCGCGACGACCTCGACCGCGTGCAGAGCGCCGGTGCCGATGCGGTGCTGGTGGGCGAATCCCTGATGCGCCAGCAGGATGTAACGGCAGCACTGGAGTGCCTGATCGGGGGCTGAGCCAATGGCCAACCGCGCCAGCGACTGGCTGAGCCAGGCCCATCAGGACCTGTCGCTGGCGGCGGTAAGTGCCGAACACGGCCACCACGAGTGGGCCTGCTTCGCGGCCCATCAGGCTGTGGAGAAAGCCCTGAAGGGCCTGCACCTGTCGCTGGGGCAACAGGCCTGGGGCCATGGCCTGGGCCGCTTGTTCCGCGATCTGCCCGAGGTGGCGCAGGAACGCCTCAACGGTGGGCTGCCCGAGTTGGTGGAGCGGCTGCGCATCCTCGATGCCCTCTACATCCCCACGCGCTATCCCGATAGCCTTCCCGATGGGGCCCCGAGCGATCACTTCGGCCACCTGCAAAGCCGCGATGCCCTCAGCCATGCCCGTGCGCTCGTTGACGCAATCGCTGCTCAGATGGCCTGAACCCGAGCTGGTCCTGAAGGCGGTCGAGGAGTGGTCGCAACAGCAGGCTGCCCACTGCCCGTCGCTTCAGAGGGTGGGGGTGTACGGCAGCTATGGACGGGGTGAGGCCGGCGTTGGCAGCGATCTGGATCTGCTGCTGATCGACGCCCAGGCTGAGGGGCCGCAGTGGAGCCGTTATCGGCGATGGCCGTTCGAGCAGCTGCCGCTGAGCTGTGATGCCCTGGTGCTCACCCCTGCGGAGCTGGATCAACTGCTGGCGGCACCAACCGGAGGGGATCCGGCCCGGACCGCCATGGCCAGAGCCCTGCAGCAGGACTGCCGCTGGATCTGGCCGCAAAAAAGCCCCCGCCGTGGAGGCGGGGGCTGCTGAAGGGCTGGCTGGATCGGGGCTGCCGGAGCAGCCCGGTGATCACACCTTGCGGGAGTAGAACTCCACCACCAGCAGTTCGTTGATCTCGAGGGCGACCCACTCGCGCTCGCACTTGCTGATCACCTTGGCCACCTGCTTGTTCTTGTCGAGCTCGAGGTGGGGCGGGATGTTGGCCAGGCCTGGGAATTCCAGGTTGGTTTCGGCCAGTTTCTTGCTCTGCTTGCGCTCGCGGATGGCAACCACGTCGCCGGCCTTGCACTGGTAGCTGGGGATGTCCACAACGCGGCCGTTCACGGTCACGTGGCC
>RGNC01000009.1 GCA_010029175.1 Synechococcaceae bacterium WB8_1B_136
GTGAAGCCCAGCTCCTCGAACACGGCGCCGAGCTTGGGCACCGCCAGGCGCTTCATGCTCTCCTTGAGGTTCTTCAGTTCGGTGGGCAGCTCACCATGCATGAAGGGCAGGTGCTTGATCGCCTCCTCGGCGTTGTCCTGCAGGAACTGCAGCGGCTTGCTGTGCCGCATGCGGTTGAGGTGGGTGGAGAGCGCTCCCACCGGCGGGCTGATCGACATGTCATTGTCGTTCAGCACCACCAGCAGCCTGGTTTTGGGCAGGTGGCCGGCGTGGTTGATGGCCTCCAGGGCCATGCCACCGGTGAGGGAGCCATCGCCGATCACCGCCACGCACTTGAAGTGCTCATGGCGCTGATCCCGGGCCAGGGCCATGCCCAGGGCGGCTGAGATCGAGGTGCTGGCGTGGCCGGCACCGAAGTGGTCGAACGGGCTCTCGCAGCGCTTCAGATAGCCCGCCACCCCATCCTTCTGGCGCAGGGTGTGGAACTGGTTGTAGCGGCCGGTGATCAGCTTGTGGGGATAGGCCTGGTGGCCGACATCCCACACCACCCGGTCGTGGTCGAGGTCGAGGGTTTGATACAGGGCGAGGGTGAGTTCCACCACCCCGAGGCCGGGGCCGAGGTGGCCGCCACTGGTGCTCACCACCTCCAGATGGCGCTCGCGGATCTGGCGAGCAATGCCCTCGAGCTCAGCGGTGCTCAGGCCGTGCAGCTGGTTCGGATGACTCAGCTCGCTGAGATGCATGCCCGCTGTCCTGCGCCTGTATGGAAGGGCAATCTACGCACCGCCGCCTGGTGACTGGCGTCCGCCGGGCGGCTGCAGGCCGGCGCAGCTCTGCGCTTCAGGGGGTTGCCACACTGGAACGATGACCGATGCCTCCGCCACCAGCTCCAGCCTGACGAGCGCCTCCCCTGCTGCCAGCTGCCCGGATCTGCTGCAGCGGATCCTGCGGGCGCGGGTGTACGACGTGGCGATCGAATCGCCCCTCGATGCGGCCCCCAACCTCTCGCGACGGCTGGGCAACACGGTGCTGCTGAAGCGGGAGGACCTGCAGCCGGTGTTCAGCTTCAAGCTGCGGGGGGCCTACAACAAGATGGTGGGCCTGGCGCCGGCGGAACTGGAGCGGGGCGTGATCGCCGCCAGCGCCGGCAACCATGCCCAGGGGGTGGCGCTGGGGGCCCAGCGGCTGGGTTGCCGGGCGGTGATCGTGATGCCGGTGACCACGCCGGAGATGAAGGTGCGGGCGGTGGCCGCCCGCGGCGCTGAGGTGGTGTTGCACGGCGACAACTACGACGCCGCCTGCGCCGAGGCCTCCCGGCTGGCGGCGGAGCGGGGCCTCACCTTCATCCACCCCTTCGACGACCCGGAGGTGATCGCCGGTCAGGGCACCATCGCCCTGGAGATCCTGCGCCAGTGCTCGGATCCACCCGATGCCATCTACGTGGCCGTGGGCGGTGGCGGCCTGATCGCCGGCATCGGCGCCTATGTGAAGAGTCTGTGGCCCCAGGTGGAGGTGATCGGCGTGGAGCCGGTGGATGCCGATGCCATGACCCGCTCCCTGGCGCTCGGGGAACGGGTGACCCTGGAGCAGGTGGGGCTGTTCGCCGATGGCGTGGCGGTGCGGCAGGTGGGGGAGCAGACCTTCTCCATTGCCCGCCAGGTGGTGGATTCCATGGTGACCGTGGACACCGACGCCATCTGCGCGGCGATCAAAGACGTGTTCGAAGACACCCGTTCAATCCTGGAACCGGCCGGTGCCCTGGCGGTGGCCGGACTGAAGGCGGATGTGGGCCGGCGGGGTCTGCAGGGCAAGACCTTGGTGGCGGTGGCCTGCGGCGCCAATATGAATTTTGATCGGCTGCGCTTCGTGGCCGAGCGCACGGAGATCAGCGAAGACCGCGAGGCCATGCTGGCGGTGGAGATCCCGGAACAGGCCGGCAGCCTGCGGCGGTTCTGCACCCTGCTGGGCAATCGCAGCCTCACGGAGTTCAGCTATCGCCTGGCCGATCCCAGCCGCGCCCACATCTTTGTGGGGGTGCAGACCAGTGGTTCCGCCGATGAACAGCAGCTGATCACCGATGTGCAGCAGGCGGGCTTTCCCTGCCTGGACCTCTCCAACAACGAGCTGGCAAAACTGCACCTGCGCCACATGGTGGGGGGCCGCCTGCCCGTGAGCGCCGGCGACGCCGCCAGCCAGGGCCAGGAGCTGCTCTACCGCTTCGAATTTCCCGAGCGGCCAGGGGCGCTGATGCGCTTCCTGGCCAGCCTCCATCCCGATTGGAACATCAGCATCTTTCACTACCGCAACCACGGCGCCGACGTGGGGCGCATCGTGGTGGGAGTCCAGGTGCCGCCAGCAGAGCTGGACGACTGGCAGACCTTCCTCGACGGCCTCGGCTACCAATACCAGAACGAGACCGAAAATCCCGCCTACGGCCTGTTCCTGGGGGCGGTGGCCGGCGGCGTGGGCGTGGGATAACTTGCCACCAGTGCGCAGCTGGAGCAGGGTCATGTCCAGCAAGGGACACGACGCAACCACCGGCACGCCGGAGCAGCCAGGAGCAGGCCGGGCTGGGTCAGCTGGTGATCTCTCCCTGCCGGCCCGGATCGAGGCGATCCTCTACCTCAAGGGCCGCGCCCTGAGCCTGGGGGAACTGGCCGAGATCGCCGCCATCAGCCGCGATCAGGCGGAGCTGGGGCTGATCACCCTGATGGCCGATTACGCCCACCGCGACACAGCCCTGGAGATCCGCCAGGAGGGGCAGCGCTACAGCCTCCAGCTGCGCGACGGTCTGGGGGATCTGGTGCAGAACCTGCTGCCGGTGGACCTATCCACCGCCGCCCTGCGCACCCTGGCCACCATCGCCCTGAAGAAACGCATCCTGCAGTCGGACCTTGTGGAGCTGCGCGGCTCCGGGGCCTACGACCACATCAAGGAGCTGCTGGCGCAGAACTTCATCGAGCGCAAGCGCCAGAGCGAGGGACGCTCCTACTGGCTGAGCCTGAGCGAGAAGTTCCATCGCACCTTTGCGGTGAGCACCGATGAGCTGGTGGCAGCCCGCAACAGCGGCAAGGGCGCCGCTGCTGCTACCGCTGCTTCTGCCGCTTCCCCCGCCACGGATCCAGCGGAGGCAGCCCTCGCTCCCCAGCAGCTCTCCGGCGACCAGGCCTGGGGTGAGGCAGCCTGATGGGCTGGCCTGAATAGAGTTGCGCTCACTACATCTGGGTTCATGGCCTCCCTCATCGGCGACCTGATCGGCGTTCTGATTCAGACCCTCTCGATCTACACGGTGATCCTGCTGGTGCGGGTGCTGCTCAGCTGGTTTCCCAATCTCGACTGGGGCAATCCGCTGCTGTCAACCGTGAGCGCCATCACCGACCCCTACCTCAATGCCTTCCGGGGCTTGATCCCGCCCCTGGGCGGCCTCGACCTCTCCGCGATCGTGGCCTTTCTGGCCCTGCAGCTGCTCCAGAGCCTGCTGGAACAGAGCCGCACCCTGTTCTATCCATCCTTCCTTTGAGCTCCCCGTGCGGGGAGCGAGCCTCCCGCCGCCCCAGGGGTGCGCTGGCCTCGGTGCTGCTGGCCCCGGTTCCGCGGGCCGCGCTTCTCATACGCCAGCCCCCCTGTGATCGAAGGGTGGCCCATCGGAGTTAGCTAAGACTTAGCCATTGCCAACGAGAGGGTTTCGGGGCCCACCCCATGGTCCCCTCAGCCCACCCCTTTGGCACTCCCTGGACCCAACCATCAAGTCCCTGGGCGCCGAGTCGCCTAGTTGGCTCAGCCGCCAGCCACGTCCTGTTCCAGGGGCAGGAGGTCGTCGAAGGAGCCGGCGCGGGTGCGCACCGGGGCGTTGAAGCCGCGGGCCTTCACGTTGGAGAAGCTGAAGGGGCCCGGCGTGCCTGCCGGCACCGCCAGCCGCAACGCGAAGCTCGAATCGCCTGGCGGCACATCGCCGATGGAACCAACCCTGGAGCGGTTCTGCAGCACAGGCTCCCCGCTGGCATCGAGGATCTGGGCGAACACATCGGTGTCCACCGATGGCTTGCGGCTGGGGTTGGTCACGCTGCCGCGCAGCACGTAGCAACTGGCACCACTGGGCCGCCGCAGCTGGGGCTGGGCGCCGATGTCGGCGGCGGGGCAAGGCTCCAGGCTCACGTTGCTCACCACCAGATTGGCCGCCAGAACCGCCTGGGGGGCGCCGAGCAGGGCCATCAGCTGCAGCCCCAAGCTGAGCAGCGCCGACAGCAGTATCCGTTTCACCTGTGGTCGCCACTACCGGCGATCACGTTACGGGCGGCGCGGCTGGCCAGCTTGTCGAGATTCGCCTGGCCGATCGTCTCCAGGTCGAGGTCCAGCTCACTGGCCAGTTGGGCCACATACCAGAGCACATCACCCAGCTCCAGCTTGATGGCGTCCCGCTGCTCAGCGGAAAACACACCGCCCTGATCCCGCAACACCTTTTTCACCTTGTCGGCCACCTCACCGGCCTCTCCGCAGAGGCCCAGGGTTGGATAGATGGGGTTGGCACCCACCTGCGGATAGCGAGCCGTGCGCCGCGCCCCCTGTTGATACGCATTGAGATCCATTGGCGCGACAGGGCTGGAGGGCTCCGATGATAGTGTCACCAACAACTTTGGCCCTGCCGAATGGCCCTGCCCGATCTCACGCGTCGCACCAAGATCGTGGCCACCATCGGCCCTGCCACCGAATCGCCTCAACAGCTGCGCGCCTTGATCGAGGCCGGTGCCACCACCTTCCGGCTCAACTTCTCCCACGGCGACCACAGCGAGCACGCCGCGCGGATCGCCACGATCCGGCAGGTGGGTGAGGAGCTGGGCATCCACGTGGGCATCCTGCAGGACCTGCAGGGCCCGAAGATCCGCCTGGGGCGCTTCAAGGATGGTCCGATCACCGTGGCCAAGGGTGATCGCTTCACGCTCACCTCCCGGGATGTGGCCTGCTGCCAGGAGATCGCCACCGTCACCTACGACAAGCTGGCGGAGGAGGTGACTCCCGGCAGCCGCATCCTGCTGGATGACGGCCGGGTGGAGATGGTGGTCGATCGGGTCGACCGAAGCGACCAGACCCTCTACTGCACGGTGACTGTTGGTGGGGTGCTCTCCAACAACAAGGGGGTGAATTTCCCCGACGTTCAGCTCTCCATCCGCGCCCTCACCGACAAGGACCGCATCGACCTGGCCTTCGGGCTCAAACAGGGGGTCGACTGGGTGGCCCTGAGCTTTGTGCGCAACCCCTCCGACATGGAGGAGATCAAGGCCCTGATCGCCAGCCACGGCCACAGCACCCCGGTGGTGGCCAAGATCGAAAAGTTCGAGGCCATTGATCAGATCGATGCCATCCTCCCCCTCTGCGATGGGGTGATGGTGGCCCGCGGCGACCTGGGGGTGGAGATGCCCGCCGAGGAGGTGCCCCTGCTCCAGAAGGAGCTGATCCGCAAGTGCAATGCCCTTGGCATTCCCGTGATCACCGCCACCCAGATGCTGGATTCGATGGTGAGCTGCCCGCGACCCACCCGCGCTGAGGTGAGTGATGTGGCCAACGCCATCCTCGATGGCACCGATGCCGTGATGCTCTCCAACGAGAGCGCCGTGGGCGACTACCCCGTGGAGGCCGTGGCCACCATGAGCCAGATCGCGCGCCGGATCGAGCGCGACTACCCCCGCCGCGGGGAAACCAGCCAGCTGGCCTCAACGATCCCAAACGCCATCAGCGAAGCGGTGAGCTCCATCGCCCGCCAGCTGGAGGCCTCGGCCATCCTCACCCTCACCAAGAGCGGCGCCACTGCCCGCAACGTGAGCAAGTTCCGCCCCTCCACCCCGATTCTCGCCATCACCAGCGAGGTGGATGTGGCCCGGCGCATGCAGCTGGTGTGGGGCGTGAACCCACTGCTGGTGCAGCAGGAGAGCTCCGCCACCAGCACCTTCACCATCGCCATGGGTCTGGCCCAGGAGATGGGTGTTCTCAAGGAAGGGGATCTGGTGGTGCAGACCGCCGGCACCCTCCCCGGGGTGAGTGGTTCCACCGATCTGGTGAAGGTGGGCATCGTGTGCGGCGTACTCGGCCGAGGGCTGGGCATCGGCGATGGATCCGTGAGCGGCCGGGTGCGGCTGGCGGCCAGCGCCGAGGAGGCCAGGCAGCTGCAGAACGGCGAGATTCTGGTGGTGAAGGAGTCCACGCCCGACTACCTCGATGCGGTGCGCAAGGCCCGCGGTGTGATTGCGGAGGCCGGAGGGGCTGACAGCCATGCCGCCAGCCTGGCCCGCGAGCTGGGGGTGCCTGTGATCGTGGGGGTGGCCAACGCCATGGCCGATCTGCGCCACGGCGACCTGGTGACCCTCGAGGTGCGCGAGGGTGTGGTGCATCGCGGTGCGCGCAACCACACCGTTCCCGCACGCTGATCCCCATGGCCTCAAAGCTGCCCCTGCGCGAAACCGTGGGGATGGCCCTCAACACCCTCAAGGCCAACCGCCTGCGCAGCCTGCTCACAATGCTCGGCATCGTGATCGGCAATGCCTCCGTGATCACCCTGGTGGGGGTGGGCAAGGGGGCCCAGAACCTGGCGGAAGGACAGCTCAACACCCTCGGTGCCAACGTGCTGTTCGTGGTGCCGGGCAACAACGACACCCGGCGCCAGGGGATCGACTTCCCCAAGACCCTCGTGCTCGAGGACGCCCAGGCCATCGCCGAACAGGTGCCCAGCGTGAGGCGTGTGGTGCCCCAGATCACGCTCAGCGCCGTGCTGCAGGCCGGTTCCAAGAGCGCCAGCACCAGCATTTCCGGCATCACCCCCGAGTTCATCAGCGTGCGCCGCTTTGATGTGGCCCAGGGGCGCTTCATCGATCAACGCGACCTGCAGTCCGCCCGCAATGTGGTGGTGATCGGTCCAGACCTGCGCACCAAGCTGCTGCCCGTGGGCTCGGCGATCGGCAGGACTCTGCGCATCCGCGATCAGAGCTTCGAGGTGATCGGGGTGATGGCCCCCAAGGGAGCGGTGTTCGGCCAGAACCAGGACGAAGCCGCCTACATCCCCCTCTCCACGATGGTGAGCAAGCTCTCCGGCCGCGACCCCACCTATGGGGTGAGCCTGAATTTCATCAGTGTGGAAGCGAAGGACGAGGCCAGCACCGGGGCGGCGAAGTTCCAGATCACCAACCTGCTGCGCCAGCGCCACAAGATCCTGCGGGAAGACGACTTCGCCGTGCGCTCGCAGAAGGATGCCCTCTCGATCGTGGGCACGATCACCGGCGGCCTCACCTTGATGCTGGCTGCCATCGGCGCCATCTCCCTGCTGGTGGGAGGCATCGGCATCATGAACATCATGCTGGTGTCGGTGAGTGAACGCACCTCCGAGATCGGCTTGCGCAAGGCCGTGGGGGCCCGCAGCAGCGATGTGCTGGCCCAGTTCCTGGTGGAGGCCCTGGTGCTCTCCAGCCTCGGTGGGGTGATCGGCAGCGCCCTGGGGCTCTCGGCCGTGGCGGCGGTGGCGGCCTTCACTCCTCTGCCGGCGGCGATCGGCACCGGCAGCGTGCTGATCACCGTGGGACTGTCGGGCTCGATCGGCCTGATCTTCGGCGTGTTGCCGGCCCGCCGCGCCGCCCGCCTCGATCCGATCACGGCCCTGCGCAGCCTCTGACCCCCCACCGAAGATCAGAAGAGATGCTTAAGAAAGCGGCGATTGGCTGGCCAGCCCGAGCAAAGAGTTGCATTGGCCACACTTCAGCAGCCGCGGCAGTGGCTTGATAGGAAGCCCTGCACGCCCACACCCTTGGCCCAGCTCTCCTGCGGCTACCGCAACGGCACCGATCGGATGGTGATCGTGCGTTGCCTTGGCCCCGAGGAATTCTTCCTGGAACGGGTGGTGTTTCCCTTTGAGCTGCTGAGCTTTCTCGCCCCCCCGGCCTCCGTGGTGGAAATCTGGACCCACGGCCTGGGGGGCCCTGAACTGCTCGAGTCGATCGCGGTGGAGGAGCTGTGCATTGAGCCCCCGCCGAGCCCCGTGCCGGCCCGCTGGCAACAGGCGGCCTGAGGGGGCCAAAAGCTGGCGCAGGGCTGCTTCCCGCTTGCAATGGCCACGGCTCCCGAAGGTGAGGGGCTCGCTTTACACTTGTTAAAACAATTCGACCCGGACCTGAAGCAGCCATGAATCAGCGCTGGCGCACCATTGCCCTCTGGGTTCTCCCGATCGCCGTGGCGTTGTTTCTCGGCTGGCAGGTGCTCGGCAGCGGCCCCAACCGCATCGGCCCCAGTGGTCCCACCGTGGCGCCCAGCAACGCCGCCGTGGCCCGGATGAGCTACGGGCGCTTCCTCGACTACGTCGATGCCGGGCGTGTGACGGCTGTGGACATCTTCGATGGCGGCCGCACCGCCGTGGTGGAGGCGGTGGATCCCGACCTCGACAACCGGGTGCAGCGGCTGCGGGTTGATCTTCCCGGCCTGGCCCCTGAGCTGGTGAACAATCTCAAGCAACAGGGCATCAGCTTCGACATCCATCCGCCCCGCCAGGCACCGCCGGCCCTGGGCCTGCTGGGGAACCTGCTATTCCCGCTGCTGCTGATCGGCGCGCTGGTGTTCCTGGCCCGCCGCTCCAACAACATGCCCGGCGGCCCTGGCCAGGCGATGCAGTTCGGCAAGACCAAGGCCCGCTTCCTGATGGAAGCGGAAACCGGCGTGAAGTTCGACGACGTTGCCGGCGTGGAGGAGGCCAAGCAGGACCTCCAGGAGGTGGTGACCTTCCTCAAGACCCCCGAGCGGTTCACCTCGGTGGGCGCCAAGATCCCCAAGGGTGTGCTGCTGGTGGGCCCTCCGGGCACCGGCAAGACGCTGCTGGCCAAGGCGATCGCCGGTGAAGCTGGCGTGCCCTTCTTCTCCCTCTCCGGTTCGGAATTTGTGGAGATGTTCGTGGGCGTCGGCGCCAGCCGCGTGCGCGACCTGTTCAAGCGGGCCAAGGAGAACAGCCCCTGCCTGATCTTCATCGACGAGATCGATGCGGTGGGCCGTCAGCGCGGCGCCGGTGTGGGCGGCGGCAACGACGAGCGCGAGCAGACCCTCAACCAGCTGCTCACCGAAATGGACGGCTTCGAGGGCAACAGCGGCATCATCATCATTGCCGCCACCAACCGGGCCGATGTGCTGGATTCCGCGCTGCTGCGGCCCGGCCGCTTCGACCGCCAGGTGCAGGTGGATGTGCCGGACATCAAGGGCCGCCTCTCGGTGCTCAAGGTGCATGCCCGCGACAAGAAGCTCGCCGAGGATGTGAGCCTTGAGGCCATCGCCCGCCGCACCCCTGGCTTTTCCGGCGCCGATCTGGCCAACCTGCTGAACGAGGCGGCGATCCTCACCGCCCGCCGCCGCAAGGAGGCCACCACCCTGGCCGAGATCGACGATGCGGTGGATCGCATCATCGCCGGCATGGAGGGCAAACCGCTCACCGATGGCCGCAGCAAGCGCCTGATCGCCTACCACGAGGTGGGCCATGCCCTGGTGGGCACCCTGGTGAAGGCCCACGACCCCGTGCAGAAGGTGACCCTGATCCCCCGCGGCCAGGCCCAGGGCCTCACCTGGTTCTCCCCCGATGAGGAGCAGATGTTGGTGAGCCGGGCCCAGCTGCGGGCCCGGATCATGGGCGCCCTGGGGGGCCGCGCCGCCGAGGATGTGGTGTTCGGCTATGCCGAGGTGACCACCGGCGCCGGCGGCGACATCCAACAGGTGGCCTCGATCGCCCGGCAGATGGTGACCCGCTTCGGCATGAGCGAGGTGGGCCAGCTGTCGCTGGAAGCAGGCAACCAGGAGGTGTTCCTCGGCCGCGACCTGATGACCCGCAGTGATGGCTCTGACGCCACCGCTGCTCGCGTGGACGCCGCCGTGCGCCAGATCGTGCAGAGCTGCTACGCCGACACGGTGAAGCTGGTGGCCGAGCACCGGGCCTGCATGGACCGGGTGGTGGAACTGCTGATCGAGAAGGAAAGCCTCGATGGCGAAGAATTCCGCGCCATCGTGAGCGAATTCACCACGGTGCCGGAGAAGGAGCGCTTCTCGCCGTTCCTTAACGATGGCAACGTCTCCAGCGAGGCCAACACAACCGCCCAGACCGCCGAGGCCTGAACTCAGGCCTCGGCCCTGGCCTGGCTCTGTTCAGGCCGCCTGGCGGCCGTCCGCTCCTCCAACCAGATCTGAGCGGCGGCAGCTGGCGATGCTGCGCTTGAGGGTGGGATAGCGCCGCACCAGGGCGGCGTACTGCGGCGAGCTGTGCGGATCAACCTCCGAGGCCCCGACCAGCTGCTCCTCGGCCCTCGCGCATCCCGGAGGCTGGGGTTGAGCGTGTTGCGTCATGGTGATGGTCGGGCTGAAGCGCAGAGACGCCCAGCCCTAGGGCCCAACTGTTCCGAATGGGATCAGGTCTGTCAGCAGATGTCAGCGGGAGCAGACCCGGCCGTCACTCAGCCCTCGGCCAGCACCGTGTGGCTGTCTTCAATCACCAGGCTCTCGGCGGCCTGGGCCTGCACCGTGAACAGGCTCCAGGTGGCCAGCGGTTCAGGTTCGCTGTCCAGCAGAGGCCACTCGATCCGCTGCCCTCCGTAGGTGATGCCAACGCAGGTGAGGCTTTCGTCGTCGGCCAGCAGGCTCCACAGCACAGACACCCGGTTGCGCGCGTAGGGGGTGGGTGCAGCGGCCTCGGCGGCAGCGACGGCACCCGGCGCCAGCGCGAGCACCAACGCGCGCTCCCAGCTCAGGAAGGTGCCGTCGTGGGTGGGATAAAACCAGCAGGTTTCATTGTTGGCGTCGCTGAGCGCAAAACGGTCGAGGCACTCCAGCTGCTCCGAACCGGGGGTGCTGCGATAAACGCCGAGCCCATTGAGGCGGGGCTCAAGCTGGGGGATCACGGCATCGCAGATCTTGCGCTGACCCGCTGCAGGATCGAGCTGGCCATCCAGCGGCAAGGAACGGATCGCGGTGGCTCCAGCATCTGCGGCGGTGAAGAGGCGCAGGGCAAAACCACCCCTGGGGCCAAGTCGCTGGGCGGCCTCAAGGTCTGCACGAGCGACCGGACCCTCCGGCAGTGCAGCCAGCGGCGCCAGAACGAAGACAAGGGAGTCGCTCATGGGGGCGCTGTTGGAGCCTGACGGACTGCAGTCTGATCAGCAGCCAGCCGCTGCTGCGTGCAGGGGGAACAGCTCACAGCCGCTCGATGCCGCCATCACAGCACCCCAGACCTCAGCTGAGCGGCAGTGTGCGGCTGATCTGCAGCGGCGCCGACGTAGCGTGGTGAATTGAAACCAGCTCCTGAGCGACATTACAAGCGTCCGCCTGGGGGCGGTTCGGTGGCGCCGCCTCTGCCATGGGCTGGGTCCCGTGTTCATCATTCTGTGCCACCTGGGCTGCGGCATCCTGCTGTTCACCGGCCTGGGGCTGCCGGCCGCGCTCTGGGCGCTCTTCCTCTACGTGGTGCGGATGCTGGCCACCACGGCGATCTACCACCGCCTGATCGCCCATGGCAGCTACCAGGCGCCGCGGCTGGTGTGGTGGCTGGGATCGCTGCTGGCGGCCTCAGCCGGGCAGATGGGGCCCAGTTGGTGGAAGGCCCATCACCAGCAGCACCACCGCCATGTGGATTCCAGCAATGACCCCCACACCCCGCTGCTGCCCAGGGCGGGCTGGCAGGGGTTCTGGCGGTCCCAAGCCGGTTGGCTTCTGGGCGAGAGCTTCCATCCCCAGAGCCTGCCGGCCGACATCGAGGCCGACCCGGTGTTGCGGCTGATCGATCGCCTGCATGTGCTGCCGCCTCTGGCCCTGGCCTGGCTTTCCTGGTGGCTGGGCGGCGCCCAGTGGCTGGGAGCGTTCTGCCTCAGCACCACAGTGCTGTATCACGCCGTGGCCAGTGTCAATTCGGTGGCGCACCTGTTTGGCGAGCAACCCTTCGCCACCGGTGATGCCAGCCGCAACAACGGCTGGGTGGCACTGCTGACCCTCGGCGAGGGCTGGCATAACCTGCACCACGCCTTCCAGGGGTCAGTGCGGCAGGGCATCACGATCCGCCGCGGCGCCGTTCGGCTGCTGCCGGATCCCACCTTCCGCTTCATCCGCCTGCTGCAGCACCTGGGCTGGGCGAGCCGTCTGCGCCAACCCAGCGAACGGGCGCTGCTGGCCCGCTCAGCCTCCTGAAGCTGAGCCCCTGCGGTTGCGGCAGCGCTCGGAGCAGTAGATCACCTGCTCCCAGACGTCGGCCCATTTCTTGCGCCAGCTGAACGGGCGCTGACAGACCGGGCAGATCTTGCTGGGTCGCTGGCTGGGAGGCAGACCCTTGCCGCCGGGCCGCTGGCCCGGGTCACCGCGGCGGCGGTCCATCGCGGCGGGCTCAGACCGGGCGCACCGGCCGCTTGTCGATCACCTTGTCGATCAGGCCATACTCCACCGCCTCAGCGGGCGACATGAAGAAGTCGCGGTCGGTGTCCTCCTCGATGCGGGGCAGGGGCTGGCCGGTGCGGTCGGAGAGCTCCTGGTTGAGCTTCTTCTTGAGGTAGAGGATCTCGTCGGCCTGGATGCGGATGTCGCTGGCCTGGCCCCGGGCACCGCCCAGGGGCTGGTGGATCATGATCCGCGAATGGGTGAGGCTGCTGCGCTTGCCCTTGGCGCCGGCACAGAGCAGGAAGGCGCCCATGGAGGCGGCCAGACCCACGCACACGGTCTGCACATCGGGTTTGATGTGCTGCATCGTGTCGAAGATGCCCAGGCCGTCATAGACGGAACCACCCGGAGAGTTGATGTAGAGGAAAATGTCCTTGTCGGGATCTTCCGCTTCCAGAAACAGCAGCTGGGCCACGATGCGATTGGCGGACTCAGCCGTGACCGGCTCCCCCAGGAAGATGATCCGCTCGCGCAGCAACCTGGAATAGATGTCGAATGCGCGCTCGCCCCGGCCCGACTCTTCGATCACGATCGGGATCATCGACACGGGAACAGCAGCGGTTGGCCGGATCCTACTGAGGTTGGGGCGCCAGCAGACGCCGCAGCGAGCGCTAGGGTCGCCCCACCTCGACATCCACAGCGTGAGCGCGAGCCTCACTGTTGCCGACAGCAAGCGGGCCTTCCACCGAGCCTTTCCCCATGTGATCGCACCGCTCTACCGGCGCCTGGTGGACGAGCTGCTGGTGGAGCTGCATCTGCTGAGCCATCAGCAGGGGTTTCAGCCCGATGGACTGTTCGCCGTGGGGCTCACCCAGGTGTTCGATGGCTTCACCAAGGGCTACCGGCCGGAACAGCAGCGGGAGCCCCTGCTGGCCGCCCTCTGCGGCGCCAACGGCTTTGATGCCCAGCAGCTCAGACAACTGGCAAGCGACGCCACCGGCAGCGTGGGGCACCACAGCCTGGACGAGGTGAAGGGCTGGCTCTCCAACCGGGGCGAAGGGGCCCCTGCCCCGATCGCAGGGCTGCTGGCTGGCGTGCAACGGCCCGACTTTCACTACTCCAGGCTGGTGGCCGTGGGTCTGTTGTGCCTGCTGCAGAGCGCCGGCGGCGCCGACGCCCTCGATCCCCAGGCCCTGCGTGCCGCTGCCCATGAGATCGGTGAGGCCATGGGCTTGATCAAGGAGCGGGTCGACAAGGACCTCAGCCTCTATGCCAGCAATCTGGAAAAGATGGCCCAGGCCGCAGAACTGCTGGAGGAAACCGTGGCCGCTGAGCGTCGGCGCCGGGAGCGCGCCAGCAGCGAGGCCAGCCCGGTCGGCGCGGAAGCCACGGAAGCTCAGGGCTGAAGATCCAGGCGGCCGGCCAGCGCACTCTGCCGTTCCCCCGAGCGACCACCGGCGCTGCGGCCGAGCAACTGCACCTGCTGAGCCTGACGCACCAGCAGCGGCAGATCCTGCGGCAACAGGCCAACGGCAGCCATGGCCCGGGGTCGCAGGCTGAGCTGCCAGGGCTGGCCCTGCAGCAGCCGTGCCGGCGGCAGCTCCCTGGGCATGGGGCCAAGAAACAGCAGCAGCGGGGAGTCGGCACCGCTGCGGCTGGGCTTGAGCCAGCGCCACCCCCCCAGGATGGTGCTGCCATCCCGACTCCAACTGCTGCCCTCAACCGGGTTGGCGGCGGGCTGCTCCTCCAGCCCCTGATCCAGCAGCGCCTGGCGCAGCCGCGCCAGCAGCGCCTGCCAGCCCCTGCGGTCGGCTCCCACCTGCAGCTGCAGGTCGAGGGCGGCCTGAAAGGTGCCCTCCGGCACGGCCCGGAGCCGCAGCAGAAAGGGAACGCTCTGTAGCAGGCGCTGCTGGGCCGAACCGAGGCCGTAGCGCTGCGCCAGGGCTTCCCGCACCAGCTGGCTGGCCAGCAAGCCCCGGCTGAGCAGGGCCAGGCGATCGCCCTGAAGCTGCAGCAGATCAGCAGCGGGCAAGGGTGATCGTGCAGGTGGGCTGAGGGCTGGCGGTGCAGGGGCCCAGAGGCCAGCGGTGGCCTCCGCCTCACCGTGCAACACCAGGGCCTGCCCCTGGCTCTGGAGCTGCAGGCAGCCCTGCTGGAGCTCCTGAACCAGCGGCGAGAGGGGACCAAGCATCTGGCCGAGGGCAGCCGGGGTCCAGAACACGGCCTCGCGCTGGCTCAACTCCTGGCCGCAGCGCTGGGCGAGTCCGCGGGGGGCCCGTTGCCGCACCCGGAGACGATCGAGCAGCAGCTGACGCGCCAGGGGATCAGGCGCCACCACCAGCAGGTCGTCCACCCGCAGGCCGTTGGGGGGAAGGGGGATGGTGGACGGCGCCTGCAGCACCAGGTAGGCGCCGGCATCGCCATGGGCTCCCCAGTATTGCCACCAGATGCGGTTCTGCACGGCCCACAACTGCCGGGAGCGCTCCGCGCCCAGGCGCTCTCGCCAGAGGGGCGGTGGCCCCTGGGCGGGATGGGCGGCGAAGCTCTGCAGCAAGGCGGCGGTGCCCAACAGCCGGTCGAGACCGGTGGCATTGCGGCGAGGAAACAGCCGCAGCCCGATGGAGGGCAGCAGCAGCAGCAAGGTGGTGATCACCAGCGTGACCCGCAGCGGCCGGATCATGCCGCCACCTCGCCGTAGAGGGTGGTGCGGCGCCGCACGGGGCGGCCCAGGCTGCGGGCAGCCTGCTCGAGGGCCTCCACGCTCTGGCAGGTGCCCCCCTGGGCCCCGGCCATGCTGGTGATCGACTCCTCCATCAACGTGCCCCCCAGGTCGTTGCAACCCCAGCGCAGTGCCTCGGTGGCACCGGCGAGGCCGAGCTTCACCCAGCTGGGCTGGTGGTTGATGAACCAGTGGCCCAACAGCAAGCGGGCCTGGGCCGTGAGGGCGAGCATCGCAACGGGATCGGGTTGATCGCGGCCCACCCGCTGCCGCAGGGGAGCCGGTGCCGAGGCGCCGATGTAGGGGAGCAGAACGAACTCACTGAAACCGTTCTGTTGATGCTGCCAGGCCCGTTGCTGCAGAGCCACCAGGGTGAGCAGGTGCAGGGCCCGATCGGCTGGTTGCTCGAGGTGGCCGGCCATCAGCGTGGCCGTGCTGGACAGACCAGCCGCGTGCACTTCACGGATCACGGCGCACCAGGCGCGGGCGCTCAACTTCTCAGGGCATAACCTGCGGCGCACCCGCTCGCTCAGCACCTCCGCAGCGGTGCCGGGCACTGAACCGAGGCCGGCCTGCTGCAGCTCAGTGATCACCGTCTGCAGAGGGAGGCCGTCCTGCTGGGCGATGAACAGCAGCTCCTGGGGCGAGAAGCCATGCAGATGCAGTCCAGGGGCCGCCTCCGCCAGGGCCGTGAGCAGGGCGGCGTAGTAGCGCAGGGCAGAGCCCTGCAGCCGCGCCTCGGGGTTGAGGCCACCTTGGATGCACAGCTCCGTGCCCCCACGCTGGCGGGCCTCCGCAGCCCGCTGTTGCAGCAGCTCAAAGCTGTGCCAGAAGGCCCCGGGCTCGCCAGGATCACGGCGAAAGGCGCAAAAGCCGCAGTGCTGCAGGCAGAGGTTTGTGAAATTGAGGTTGCGGTTCACCACATAGGTGACCGTGTCTCCAGCCAGTTGCGCCCGCAACTGATCCGCTGAGGCCTGCAGAGCTGGTGAAGCGGGGGTGCAGAGCAGTTGATGCGCCAGGGCCAGAGCTTCCCCAGAGGCGGGGTCCCGGGCCAGGGCCTGCTGCAGCCGCTGTTGCTGCTCGGCCCCCCAGGTGCCAGGCGATTCGGGGCTGGGGTCTGGGCCGATATCGAGCTCTCTGGAGCTGGCCGCCGGCAGGCGCACCAGCAGCTCACCCGCCTCGCACCACGACCAGGCCGCCAGTGCCTGGGGACGCTCTGTCACCGCCGACCGCTGCTCTGGCGACGGCGACGATCGCGCCATTCCACCGTGGAGAGGTAGATCACACCGCCGCTCACAAACACCAGCAACACCGCCGCCAGAATCGCCAACAGGTTGTTGACGGGCAGGCCAATGGCGGCCAGGGCGTCATCCATCACGGCAGCCGCTGAGCTGGGGCAATCAGAAGTTAAGGGTGCCGTCGCCGTTGCGTCCCCACACCACCATGGCGATCGAGAAGGTGAACACGGCGGCCAGAGCGGCCCAACCCACAGTGATCAACATGGCCGTGAGAGATTCGGTTGGCGGCACTTTACCCAGCCCGATGCCCCGTCGCCTGCTGTCCCGAACCCACCAGCACCTGGAAGCCAGCAGCTCCAGCCCCGGTGGTCAGGCTGTGGTGGAGCGCCAGCGACTGCGGCAGCCCTACCCCACAGCTCGGGTGATCGTTCTCGACGATGACCACAACACCTTCGAGCATGTGGTGGCCGTGCTGGTGCGCCACATCCCGGCGATGACGCCGGATCACGCCTGGGAGCTGGCCCACCGCATCGATTCCAGCGGTTCCGCCGTGGTGTGGAGCGGCCCGCTGGAGCAGGCGGAGCACTACCACCAACAGCTGGGGGCCGAGGGGCTCACCATGGCACCGCTGGAGCGCTGCTGAACGGGGGGTCAGCTGCGGCGGGCGCGGCTGATCAGCTCAAACAGGGGCTTGGTGCGCAACCGCTCCTGCTCAGCCTCGAGCACAAAACTGAGGATGCGACCGGCGCAGACAGCAACCCCCTTTAGGTTCTGATTGCGGGCGTCCTCACGGACGGTCACCAGCTGAACGGGACCGCCGCACTGCTGCTGCAGCCGTTCTTGCAGCTGGGTGTTCAGGAGCGAAGCCATCCGCGCCGACCGGTCGGACCAAGGGTCTAGCAGGCCTGCTTAAGGTTGGCCACAACACGATCAGGGCAAGCCCATGGGCCGGGTGGTGATCACCCACAGCACCTACCTGGAAGGCTTGATCCCACTGCTGAAACGGCTTGCGGCCAGCGGGGCGATCGACACCCTCACACCAGCCGTGATCACCAGGGTGAAGGGGCGCTGCGAGGGCCTGCGCCTGCGGGTGTCCACCCCGATCAGCGGCGGCTGGAAGGTGTTGGCCCGGCGAGGCGCCAGTGCGCAAGAGGTGTTCGTGGTCACCACGCTTGCGCAACAGGCCCTGCAGGAGCTGATCGATGAGCAGCTGACGGCCTAACAGGCCAGCTGTCCGGAGCGCAGGCTGATCCGCCCTGACCCATTGGGGCGAGGCGCCGCCAGGGGCGTTGGAGCCAGGGGCGTTGGAGCCAGGGGCGTTGGAGTCAGGGGCGCGGGAGCCAGGGCGGATTCCAGCAGGTAGGCAGCCAGGTTGCTGATGGAGCGCCCCTCCACGCCACTTTTTTCGACCAGCTGGTCATAAATGGCACAGGGCACGGTAATGCTGATCCGCCGGGGTGTCTTGAAGGCGCTATTCATGGTGTGGCCGATCGGAACAAACACTGGCCACGGTGGTGTCGCGACCAGTGGGCAAACTTTGGCACGTGCCGCAGAAAGTTGACGACTTTCTGTAGAACGCTTCAGCCTTTCTTCATCTGCATCAGTCTGCTCAAAGACTGCAGCAGCGATGCAGCGGACCAACGGCAGATAGCCCGCACGTTGTTACAACAACCGCAGGCCGCCTGTGCTATCGCAGCAGCAGTGCGTCCGCTGAACGGGATGGTATGAGGCGGTGATCGAGGCCAGCGCCCGATCGATCCTTGCTTGAGCCAAGGCCACCCGCTGCTGGGCCAGGGCCATCAAGCCATCCGTGAAAAGGGTGAACCGCTGTGCCGTGCTGCCCCAGATTCCGACCTGGATAAACCAGAAGGGGAGTCAAAGTGAAGATTCGTTTCCGGCTACGAGGCCGGTCTACGGCACTGTCACGACAGACGCCCCAAGTCGAAAAGGGAGTCAGATCAGAAAACTGTAGAAGGCAATCACCAACACAGCAGTCCAGTTGAATCCTAGGACGGCTGGGGATCGTTCTGCACCGTCGGCAGGGGCCAGATCTGACGAACCTCCTGCAGGCGCTGCATCGCCTCTTGGCGGCGGGCAGCCCCATCGGCCTGCTGCAGCAGCACGGTGACATGGCCCAGCTTGCGGCCCAGGGAAGCCCCCGTTTTGCCATACCAATGCAGGTGGGCATTGGGCAGGGCCTCCAGGGCCTGGCGCTGGGCGGTGAAGCCGGCATCAGGGCCCTCCAGCCCCAACAGGTTCACCATCAGCGCACCGGGCACCACCAGGGCCGGTTCCTGGGCCGTGTCACCGACCACAACCCGCAGTTGCTGGTCGAACTGGCTGAGGCTGCAGGCCTCAATGGTGTAGTGGCCGGAATTGTGGGTGCGGGGTGCCAGCTCGTTCACCATCAAGCCGCCGGGCCCATGGAAGAACTCAATCGAGAGCACCCCCACGTAGTTGAGTGACGTGAGCAGGGATGCCGCGATGTTGCGGGCCGCCTGCTGCAGGCCATGGCTGGCCTCCGCCGGGGCGAGCACCCACTCGCACACCTGCTGGTGTTGATGGGTCTGCACCAGGGGGAAGCACACCACCTCTCCCTGTTGATCCCGGGCCGCCACCAGGGCCAGCTCCTGCTCGAAGCGCACGAACTCCTCGAGGATCCAGGTGGAGGGATCCACCCGCTGCACCAGGGCCTCCAGCTCGGCAGGCGAACGCAGCACCGCCGTGCCCTTGCCGTCGTAGCCACCGCTGGCCGCCTTGGCCATCAGCGGAAAGCTGAAACCCTCTGGCAGGGTAGGGGGATCCTCGGTCGTGGACACGACCTGATCGAGCGGCATCCACCGCGGTGAGGGCAGATCCAGGCGCTGCAGCAACTCCCGCTGACTGCGCTTGCTCAACAGCGGTCGCAGGGCCTCCAGGCTGGGCACGAACTGCACACCCTCCGCCTGGAGCGGCGCCAGACCATCCAAATCGAGCCATTCGTTCTCAAAACTGATGGCCGTGCAGCGCTGGGCCAACTCGCGGGTGGCGCTGATGTCATCCACCTCGGCCTGAACCACGCTGGTGGCCAGCTCCACGGCCGGGTCCTGGGCGTTGGGGGTCTGCACGTGCAGCGGCACGCCATCCCGGCGGGCGGCCTGGGCCAGCATCCAGGCCAGCTGGCCGCCACCCACGATTCCGATCGAAGCGCCCATGCGCCTGGGAGTCCAATGGGCCAATGTCGCATCCCAGGGGCCCTGAACGCCCTGGAACGGGAGGCAACTCAGCTGAATCCCCGCTCTCCGGCAAAGGCAAACCGCACCAGGCTCAGCAGCAGCACGATCATGAACAGGGCCAGGCCCACGGTGCAGGCGTAGCTGATCTCCAGCTCGGCAAAGGCCTGGTCGTAGACGTAATACACCAAGGTTTTGGTGGCGTCAGCGGGGCCGCCCTGGGTCATCAGAAACACCTCCTCGAACACCTTGGTGGCGGCGATGGCGGAGATCACAGCCACCAAGGTCACGTAGGGGCGCAGCAGCGGCAGGGTGATGGCGAGGTGCTTGCGCCAACCGCTGCAGCCATCCAGCTCGGCCGCCTCATACAGATCCGATGGGATCCCCTGCAGACCCGCCAGGAAGATCACCATGTAGTAACCAAGCCCCTTCCACAGGGTCACGAGCATCACCGATGGCAGGGCCAGCACGGGGTTGGTGAGAAACCCGATCGGCTCGAAACCCCGCGGTAACAGCGCGCTGAGCCAACCGTCGCGCAACAGCGCGGTCAACCAGCCGTTGATCAGGCCGGTTTCGGCATAGAGCCAGCGAAAGGCGATGGCGGCCACCACGATCGACACCAGCACCGGCGTGTAGAAGGCAGCCCGGAACCAGTGGATGCCAGGCAGCTGGCGATTCACCAGCACCGCCAGGGCCAAGGACCCGAGCAACACCGGGGGCACCACCCCGAACAGGTAGAGCAGCGTGGTGCCCAGCACCTTGAAAAACATCGGATCGGCCAGCAGGCGGCGGATGTTGGCCAGCCCCACGAATTGCAGCGGCTCGCTCACATCCAGGCCACTGCGGGTGAAGCTCATCGCCAGCGCCATCGCCGCCGGGATCAGCACGGAAATGGCCAGCAGCAGCAGCCCCGGCGCCAGAAACCCCCAGGCCGTGGCAGTGCGGTGGGCCCGGAAATGGGAGGAGGCGGGCATCGCGGGGATGGCGGCAGGCCTGAGCGGGATGCCGCCATTGTGGAAGATCCGTCGGGAGCAGCCAGCACCGTGTCGAGCCAGCCAGCCAGGGAGCTGAACCAGGGTGAGCAGGCGCCCACACCGCTGGAGGTGTTGCAGCAGGTGTTCGGCTACAGCAGCTTCCGGGGGCCCCAGGAGGCCATCGTGCGCCATGTGGTTGCTGGGGGCTCCGGGCTGGTGCTGATGCCCACCGGAGGTGGCAAATCGCTCTGCTATCAGGTGCCAGCCCTCTGCCGGCCGGGGGTGGCGGTGGTGGTGTCGCCCCTGATCGCCTTGATGCAGGACCAGGTGCAGGCCCTGCTGCAACAGGGTGTGCGGGCGGCGGCGCTGCATTCAGGCCTCAGCAGCGAGGAGAGCGCAGCCGCCTGGCGGCAATTGAACGCCGGCCTGCTGGATCTGCTCTATGTGTCGCCGGAGCGGCTGTTGAACGGCGATCTGCTGGATCGCCTGGCAGGGCTGCCAGGCCCTGAGCCCATAGCCCTGTTCGCGATCGATGAGGCCCACTGCGTCTCGCAGTGGGGGCACGACTTTCGACCCGAGTACATCCAGCTGGGTGTGCTGGCGGAGCGGTTCCCCACGGTGCCGAGGCTGGCCCTCACCGCCACGGCCGATTCCCGCACCCGCACGGAGATCGTGAACCGCCTGGCCCTGCAGCAGGGGCAGGTGTTCGTGGCCAGTTTCGATCGGCCCAACATCCGCTATCTGCTGCGCCACAAGGACGACGCCAGGGGGCAGCTGCTGCGGTTCCTGGAGGATCACCGCGGCACATCGGGCATCGTGTACGCCCGCTCGCGCAGCCGGGTGGATCGCTTCGCTGCCGAGCTGCGGGCCGCCGGCCTCAACGCCCTGGCCTACCACGCCGGGCTGGAGGCCAGGGAGCGCAGCGGAGTGCTGGAGCGGTTCCGGCGCGACAGCGCTGTGGTGGTGGTGGCCACCATTGCCTTCGGCATGGGGATCGACAAGCCCGACGTGCGCTTCGTGGCCCATGTGGATCTGCCCAAGAGCCTCGAGGCCTACTACCAGGAGACAGGTCGGGCCGGGCGCGACGGCCTGCCCGCCGTGGCCTGGATGGTGCATGGCCCCGGCGATCTGCCCCAGCTGCGGCGCTTCATCGACAATTCCGAGGCCAGCGCCGCCCAGCGACAGATCGAACACGCCAAGCTCGATGCGCTGATCGGCTTCAGCGAGGCACCGGGCTGCCGCCGCCAGATGCTGCTGCAGCATTTCGGCGAACAGCTGCTGGAGCCCTGCGGCAACTGCGACCGCTGCCTGGAGCCGCAAACGCTGGTGGATGTGAGCGTGCCGGCCCAGAAGCTGCTCTCGGCCGCCTGGCGCACGGGCCAGCGTTTCGGTGCCGCCCACCTGGTGGACGTGCTGCTGGGGGCCAACACCGAGCGGATCCGCCAGCTCGGCCACGACCAACTGAGCGTGTACGGCATCGGCCACGACCTGGACCGCGGCCAGTGGCGCACGCTGGTGCGACAGCTCTGCAGCCTGGGCTACCTGCAACCGGTGCCGGAAGGGAGGGGCGGGCTGTGCTGGGGCGGCGAGGAGCTGGTGAAACCGCTGCTGCGGGGGGAAACCAGGCTGGAGCTGCCGCTTCCCCCTCCGGCCCAGCAGCGGCTGCAGGCGGCATCGCGGAGCAGCAGGAGCACCGAACCGGGCGCGGGGAGCCGGGCAGCAGACGTGGATCAGAGCCTGCTGCTGAGCCTCAAGGCGTGGCGGCGGGAGCAGGCACGTGAGCAGGCCGTGCCGCCCTATGTGGTGTTTCACGACCGCACCCTGGAGGAGCTGGCTGCCCGACGCCCCCGCAGCCAGGCGGAGCTCGCGGGGATCAGCGGCATCGGTGCGGCAAAACTCGAGCGCTACGGCGATGGATTGCTGGCCATACTCAGGGCAGATGATCGTGCCGCTGCCAGCAGTTGAGGCGGAAATGCCAATGCTGCATAAGCGCGCAGATTTGCGCTGAAGTTGTACCAGCAGGCAATGGATGCAGGGTAGGTTCCTGAAACGTGAAAGGTCCCGTTGCTGAGGAGAACAACCATGGTGATCGACTCCAGGCACCCGCGGCGCATTTCGATCACGGTGAACCACGCGCTGTATGAACAACTGATGCAGGCGTCTGACCACCAGGGCCGATCGCTCTCCAACTACGCGGCCTTCCTGCTGGAAACCGCCCTGGAGCGCAGCCTCAGAGTTGGCGGCGCTCGAGGGCCTCAGCGAGTCGATTAGCGGCTGCGGCCAGTTGTTCCTGAGGATCGAGAACAGCCTCTTCTGTGGCGTCCCGGCGGGCCTGCCGCTTCATGGCTTCGATGGCGCGCACGATCAGAAACACCACAAGAGCGATCACCAGAAAATTAATGATCGCCACCAACAGGGTGCCGGCGGGCCATGAGGCAAGGGAGCTGGCGCCGGCAGCCTTCATCGCCGGGCCCACCAAACCGCCGATCACCAGACTCACCACCGCATCGACCACCTTGCCAAAGGCACCGCCAAGGATCACGGCAACGGCCAGGTCGACCACATTGCCCCGTTGAATGAAATCCTTGAAGTCGCGCAGAAACGACACGGCAGCGGCGCGTTTTGCCATGGAGAGCAATGCATCTGCGCGGACGTTAATCAGGCCAATTGCCACAGCAGCCGTTGCTGCCGAATCGGCCTAAGGAATCTCTGGACAAACGGGGTTTGAG
>RGNC01000081.1 GCA_010029175.1 Synechococcaceae bacterium WB8_1B_136
CATGAGCCATATAGAAGCCGGACGCTCGCAGTAGGGGTCGAGGCCTTTTTCAGGGTCGAAGAGCTTTTTGGAGGGTAGTCCCTGAAGCGCCCCAGACGGATAAGTCAGCAAAGCCTCAGGACCTTTGGCGATCACGATGATTCGGCCCTGCTGGCTTTTGCCCTCTTCACCAGTAAACCGGATATCAAATTGCAGTTTGAGCTTTCTGCCCTGCCAACGAATCGCAGAAGAGCTAATCTGCACCGGTACCGAGGGTCGTGCCACCAGGGGTACCTCATCCAGCGTGGAGTCTGACAAAGGGCTCGGTATCAGGGGTTGCTCTAAGGCCTTCGGTGGAACTGGGGCGGGCATGGGAGTGGCAGTGGGTGGTCTCGGAGGTCTGGTGATCGCGCTGATTGCTCAAGAAGTCCGTAATTCCGAAATGCGGAAAATCGGCGAAGAAAATAAACGGCGTGTAGAGGCAGAAAGAAACGCAATGCGCCGAGATGTTGAAATAAAGGTTCAAGCGTTTCGGAAGCAAAGGCTGATCGAGTACCACGCCGAACTTCAGGAGGCTGCAGCGGCCCATCTCATTAGAATTCAGGAGGCTCCATAATGAAGACATGCAAATGCACTAACTTTGGAATGTGCAACCGTGCGGACAGCGGAGAGCTGATCAAGATTGAGGACAACCATTCCCTAGTCTGCCCAGAGGCGGGTTGCGGGGCTCAATTAACTCTAGTGCAACAAGGCCTGACTCCTAAAAAGAAGAAGGTCCTCATGGTGGCCGGGCCGGTGGCCTTTTTGGCCCTTCTGGCCCTACTTTGGCCAGGCTCGTCGGCTCAAAAAAACGAGGAATCATCTGAGCCCGAGTTGGTTCTTTCTGAATCGACGGCACCAACGACACCACCGCCCCAAACAACCTCTTCGCCGCAAAGCCAAGCTGCCCCTGCAGGGCCAGCTCCGGCAGGGGCTGCATGTGCTGGCAGAGCAACCAGCCCAGCAGCCAGCGCACCACCAGCGACACCCCCACCAGCCCCATCCATCAGCCCCGTTGTGGTTCCACGCTATTGAGGCTGCCGCTGCCCAGGGCCCTCCGCCGATCAGGGCCGCAGCAGCTCCCGCACCAGCGGCTCCAGCGCGGCCGGGTGGCGAAGCAGTTGATGGTGGCTCAGCACCGGCAGCTGGTGGGTGGGGCCGATCGGCAGCACCGCGCAGCGGGCGGGCAGCACCATCAGATCCGGCTGGCAGTAGAAGCTGCAGCACTCCACCGATTCCAGGGTGTGGAGCTCGCTGTTCAGCCGCCGCAACAGCGGGCTGCTGGGTTTCACATCGGCAATGCCGGACAGGGGCCAGCGCGGCCAGGGCTGGGCCGTGAGGGTGCCCTGCTGGGGGCTGCCGACACTGATGAAGCGGCGGGTGCGTCGATGGCCGCCCAGCAGCTGGATCCAGCTGCGGCCGATCACCCCGCCCATCGAAAAGCCCAGCAGGTCGAGCGGTTGCTCAGGGCCGTAGGCCGCCTCGATTTGGCGCCCCAGCTGCTGCGCCAGCTCCATCACCGGGGTGAGCCCCAGCCGCTGGGGCAGGTGGGGGGTGAGCAGGGCCTGGCGCCGGCCGGCCAGGGCCCCGGTGAGCCGCGCGAACAACTCGGGCGTGTCCCACAGCCCATGGATCAGCACCAGTGGAGTGGCTCCGCGCTGCCCCTGCGTCTGAGCGTCCGTGTTGAGGGCCCCCGCGTTCTCGATTCATTGAAGGGGCATCGGCCCGCGGCAGGGCCGCCTGCCATCAGGGGAAAACCGCCCTTCACCGGCCAATGGTCTGCCTACGTTGCGGGGGTGAGCACCTTGCCTCCCGCAGCGCTCGATGCCAGGGCGCAATCGCTGCTGGCCCGGATGAGCCTGGCCGAAAAGCTGGCGATGCTCGATGGCGACACCGCCTTTTGGCCCGGCATGGCCGACACCGTGCTGCGGGACGGGCTGCACCAGCACCCATGGCCCGCGGCGGTGCTGCCGAGGCTGGGGTTGGAGGGTCTGCATTTTGTGGATGGCCCCAGGGGCGTGATCCTGGAGGGTGGCGCAACCACGTTTCCGCCGCCGATCGCCCGCGGTGCCAGCTGGGATGTGGCGCTGGAGGAGCGGATCGGCGAGGCCATGGCCCGGGAGGCGCGATCCTTCGGCGCCAATCTCCTGGGTGCCATCTGCGTGAACCTGCTGCGCCATCCGGGCTGGGGCCGCGCCCAGGAAACCTATGGCGAAGATCCCCAACAGGTGGGAGCCATGGGTGCCGCAATGACGCGGGGTGTGCAGGGTCACGCCATCGCCTGCGTGAAGCACTTCGCCCTCAACTCGATCGACAGCGCCCGCTTCCTGGTGGATGTGCAGGCCACGCCGCGGGTGTTGCACGAGCTCTACCTGCCCCAGTTCCGCGACTGCGTGGAGGCCGGTGCCCTGGCGGTGATGAGCGCCTACAACCGCGTGAACGGGGAGTGGTGCGGCCAGCATCCCCAGCTGCTGGGGGAGATCCTCAAGCGCCGCTGGGGCTTCCGCGGCTTTGTGCTCACCGACTTCATCTTCGGCCTGCGGGATGGCACCCGGGCCCTGCTGGCCGGCCAGGACCTGGAGATGCCCTTTCGCATGATCTTCGAGGCATGCCTGCCGGATGCCGTGGCCAGCGGCGAGGTGCCCATGGCCCGGGTCGACGACGCGGTGCTGCGGCTGCTGCGGGCCCAGCTGTCGGTGCCCGCCGGCTCCTATCCCACCAGCCTGCGGGGCTGCCGTGAGCACCGGGCCCTGGCTCGTGAGGCCGCCATCAAGGCGATTGTGCTGCTGCGCAACGAGGGCGCCGTGCTGCCGTTGCGGGGGATCACCTCGCTGGCGGTGATCGGCCGGTTGGCGGCCACGGCGAACCTGGGGGATCGCGGCTCCTCCGACACCCGCCCGGCGCCGGGCTCGGTGGTGACACCGCTGCAGGGGCTGCGGGCGGCGGCCCCGGGGATCGCCATCGACGTTGCCGATGGCGCCGATCCAACGGCGGCAGCGGCCCTGGCTGCCCGCTGTGACGCGGCCCTGCTGGTGGTGGGGCTGGACTGGCGCCACGAGGGGGAGCACATCCACACCGGCGACATCGCCCCGGTGTTGCGTCAGATGCCCCCACCGGATGGGCTGCTGCGACGTTTCGGCCAGCGGCGCCTGCGGCGCTGGTGGAAGCCCGTGGCCGCAGCCATGGCGGGTCTGGCCGGCCTCGGCTCCCTGCGGCCGGGAGAGCACTTCTCCTCTGGCGATCGCACCGCGCTGGAGCTCGATCCCCACCAGGAGGCATTGATCCGTGCGGTGGCGGCGGCCAATCCCCGCACCGTGGTGGTGCTTATGGGTGGTGGGGCCATCCTCTGCGAGGCCTGGCGGCAGCTGGTGCCGGGCATTCTGCTGCTCTGGTATCCGGGCCAGGAGGGAGGAGCGGCCCTGGCGGATGTGGTGTTCGGCCGGGTGTCGCCCGCGGGCCGCATGCCCTTTGCCGTTCCCACCTCGGCCGATCATCTCCCCCCCTTCCACCCCAGGGCCCGCCGGATCACCTACGACCTCTGGCATGGCTACCGGCGCCTGGCCCGCGACGGTCATCCCGCCGCCTTCCCGTTCGGCTTCGGCCTCTCCTACAGCACCTTTGCCTACAGCGATCTCCGCGTGACCCAGGCGGCCGAAGCCCCCCTCTTGCAGGTGCAGCTCACGGTGGCCAACACCGGCTCCCTGGCCGCCGATCACGTGGTGCAGCTCTATGCCGAGCCGCCCGGCTCAGCCCTGGAGCGGCCCCGCCGCCAGCTGGTGGGCTTCGCCCGCGTGAGCCTGGCCGCCGCAGAGAGGCAGGTGATCACCATCCCGGTGCCACTGAGGCGCCTGGCCTATTTCGATCCAGCCAGCGATGGTTTCTTGCTGGAGCCGGGCCCGCATCGCCTGCTGGTGGCGCAGCACAGCGAGGAGGCGGGGCTTGGGGTGGAGCTGGAGCTCAATCGCGCACCAGCCAGCCCACCGTGAGGTCGGCGGGGTCGCTCTGGAGATAGAAGTAGCCGCGGGCCCCCGCCCTGCCCTTCACGATCAGGGCCCGGTAGTTGTAGGCCACGCCCTTGGTGTCCCGTTCGGTGAGGTTGCCCCAGCAACCGTTGGCATCCAGTGTCAGCCTGCCGCTGTAGCCCACCGTTTCGCCCACGCCGTTGTTGCTGGCGAGGGCCACGCCCTGCACGCTGCCATCGCGCCACTGTTCACGCTGCACCACCGCGTTCGGGGTCCAGCCGCCGTTCTGCCCGTTCATGCCCACCTGGCTGCTGAGCACGGTGCCGTTCAGATCAGCAGCCTTGCAGCTGCCTGGAGCCATCGGCAGCCAGCGGCCGGTGATCACCGTGCCCGCACCGCGATCGAGGCTGTAGAGGGGGCGGCCCTTGCCATCGAGCACCGCCTCTGAAACCTGACGCCCCCAGGGCAGCTGGCGCTCCAGCCGCACCAGGCAGGTGCCCACCAGCGTGACGGTGCCCTGGTAGGTGGCACTGCGGCTGCTGCGGCCCACCCGTTCGGTGAGCTCGCCGCTGATCACGCCCCCCGGCAGCCACCGTTCCTGCCGCAGGCTGGCGGTCGGGCTGGTGCGCAGCTGCTCCTTCACCGTGCCCATGGTCATCACCGCGTAACGGCCCTGCATCGGGGCGGTGCAAGCGCCGGGCTGGGCCGGGGCGGCCAGGGCCGCTGGGGTCATCCCCACTGCGGTCATTCCCACTGCGGTCAGCCCCATGGGCAGCGCGATGGCAAGCACCGCCAGGGAGCGGATCGGGCTGGATGCTGCCCTCAGCGTTGGCCGGCCACCCATGCGCTTCGCCTCGAGTCCGATCGGTTCCGCTCAGTATGGGCGCAGTTCAAGGCCAGGGCAGCAGGGCCAGGGCCCAGCGCAGGACCCCCAGGCCCGCGGCGGCGGCGATCAGCTGCAACACGCTCCAGCGCCACCGCAGCAGACAGAGCAGTGAAGCCAGCAGGATCACCAGGGCCGGCCCGCTGAAGCCCGACGGCCAGAGCACCGGCTGGGCGAACAGCACCGCCAGGTTCACGATCACCCCCACCACGGCGGCGGTGATGGCGGTGAGCGGGGCCCCCAGGCGCAGATCGTCGCGGCTGGATTCCACCAGGGGCGCCCCCGCCAGGATGAACACGAACGAGGGCAGGAAGGTGAACCACACCACCGTGAGGGTGGCGGCCAGGGCACCCCACCAGCTCCCCAGCTGGCTCCAGCCGCCCATGAACCCCACGAAGGCCACCACCATGATCAGGGGCCCGGGGGTGGTTTCCCCGAGGGCCAGGCCATCCACCATCTGGCTGGCGCTGAGCCACTGGAAGCGCTCCACCGCTCCCTGGGCCACGTAGGGCAGCACGGCGTAGGCGCCGCCGAAACTCACCAGGGCCACCCGGGTGAAGAAGCGCGCCATGGTGGCGAGCAACCCATCCCATCCCCCCCACCAGCTCAGGCCCGCCAGGGGGGCCGCCAGGGCCACGGCGGCGATCAGCAGGGTGCGGGCGAGGCGCCTGGGGCAGAAGCGACCGTGCTCGGGGGTGGGGGTGTCGTCGTCGTGCAGGGCCCTGGTGCCGGCGAGGGTGCTGGCGGTGGTGGCGGTGGCGAGGGTGCGGGGCTTCGCCAGCAGCCCGGGCCGCCAGCGATCCAGCAGCCAGCCAGCGATGGCGGCGGCGGCGATCAGGGCCGGAAAGGGAATCTGCAGCAGCGTGAGGCCCAGGAAGGCCGCCAGGGCGATGGCCCCCAGCCAGCGGTTGTAGAGCGTGCGGCTGCCCACGCGCACGGCCGCCTGCAACACGATGGCCACCACGGTGGGTTTGAGGGCCCAGAACACCGAGGCCAGCAGTGGCAGCGAACCCCAGCTCACGTAGATGGTGGCCAGGGAGGTGAGCACCACCACCGCCGGCACGATGAACAGCCCGCCGGCGATCAACCCGCCGAGGGGGCCATGCATCAACCAGCCGATGTAAACCGCCAGCTGCGTGGCCTCCGGCCCCGGCAGCAGCATGCAGTAGTTGAGGGCATGCAGGTAGCGCCGCTCGGAGAGCCAACGGCGGCGATCCACCAGTTCGCTGTGGAGGAGCGCCACTTGCCCCGCCGGTCCGCCAAAGCTGATCAGCCCGAGCTTCAGCCAGAACCGGGCCGCCTCCCCCAGACGCAGCGGGGCCTGTGGTTGATCCATTCAGCAAGCCATGGCGCAGTGCTGATCCTCAGCCGAGCTCGCCTCCGGTGTCCTTGCGGATGGTGCAGTCGCTGAGGGGGTAACTCACGCACAGCAGGGCATACCCCGCCTCGATCTGGGCGTCGTCGAGGAAGCTCTGATCGGCCTGATCCACGGAGCCCGAGAGAATCGTTCCGCAGCAGGTGCTGCAGGCACCGGCGCGGCAGGAATAGGGCAGATCCACCCCAGCGGCCTCGGCGGCATCGAGGATGTACTGGTCGTCGGAACAGCTGAACCGTTCGCCGCTCTCAAGCTTGATGGTGTAGCTGGCCATGGTGCAGGGATCGTTCACGTCCCTCGCGCAGTTCCTCGATGGTGGCGGCGTGCAGGGTGTGGCGGTGGTCGGTGGTGGTGGCGCTGACGGCACCGGGTCGCTCCTCCACCAGATCGAAAATCGCTTCGCGCATGGATATTTCCTTCCCACAGGTGGAGTCTGCTCGGATCTCGCTCGGCTGATGCAGCCGGGACCACCGAAGGCTGTGATCGGCTTTCCCCACTGGCAACATGTGACCCATGCATGGGGTTCGCGAGTTGCGTGGGCGGCTGAAGGGGCATCGCTGGCGGGTGGTTCCGCTGCTGCAGGCGGGATTGCTGGGTGGCCTGCTGGCTGGTGCGTTCACCGCCTGCCGCGGCCCCTCGCCGGATCGGGCCCTGGAGCAGCAGCGCCAACAGCAACAGGCCCGCCTGCAGCAGCAGCTCCGCTGTGAGCGCCAGCGCAGGGCCCTGCAGCCCCTGGTGGACTCGTTCCAGCAGCACCGGGCAACCCTGCTGGCCATCGACGCCGAGGTCTACGGTCCCAGCCCGGGCCCCAAGCCCCTGGATCCTGAGGAACAGCGTCGCCTTGCCATCTACGACCAGGAGATCGAACAGGAGCAATACGAGAAGGCTCTGGCGGCCTGGAAGGAACGGGAGGCCCAGCGCTATCGGGCCTGGCGGAGCGAACAGGCCGCCCGCCGCGCCGCGGCCCATGACGCCCTCGCTGCTGCGGCCGCCAAGCTGCGGGCCATCGCTCCAGCTGTGGTGAGCAGCTCCGATCCGCCGGGGTTGCGGCAAGCGGAGCTGCAGCCGTTGCTGCGCTGCAGGCCGGAGCAACGGCCATGAGGGTCGCCCGCGCGGCGAGCCAGCTGGCTGTGGCACATCTGCTTGCGGTTGCATCGCTGCTGCTGGTGCCCCCCATGGCCCGGGCCCAGCTCGGCAGCTGCGTGGCCCGCTACGGCCAAACCGGTTGCGCTGCGAGGGTTTACGGCCAGCTGCTCTGCAGCGGTTTCGATCAGCCGATGGCTGTGGCGGTGATGCAGGCCGAGCTCACCCAGCAGTTTGCGCAGGCCGCCATTGATTTCAGCGGCATCAGCGCTGAGACCATTGAAACCACTGCCCTGCGCGATGCCGTACCCCTGTTCTGCCCGCAGAACAGCGCCCGCATCCAGGAGCTGTTTCAAGCTTCAGGAACTGCAGCTAGGCAGCGCTGAGTTGGCGTGGCGGGGTGGGCAGCCTGGTGCTCACCAGGAAGGCAAGCCCAACGAACAGGGCAGAGGTCCACAGGCAGGCCTGCAGCCCCCCCAGCATGAACAGGGCACCCGAGAGCACGGTGCCCAGCAGGCGGCCGGCGGCATTGGCCATGTAATAGAAGCCCACGTTGAGGCTCACCGATTCGGCATCGGTGTAGGCCAGCACCATGTAGCTGTGGATCGAGGAATTCATGGCAAACACCACCCCGAAGGCGGCCAATCCCACCACCACCGCCACCCCGGGCTGGGCCAGCTCGCGCCAGAGGGCAATGGCGATCAGGGCGGGAATCGCCGTGAGCACCGCGCTCCAGAACTCCACCGCCGCCACCCCGGGCGGGCCGCTCTGGCCCCAACTGCGGCGCAGGGCCGGAGCCGATCCCTGCACGATCCCGTAGCCGATCACCCACAGGCCCATGAAGCCCCCCACCTCCCAGAAGCGCCAGCCCAGGGCCGCCTGCAGAAACACCGGCAGGGCCACCACAAACCACACATCGCGGGCGCCGAACAGGAAGAAGCGCGCCAGCGACAGCACATTGATGCCGCGGGATTGGGAGAACAGGGCGGTGAATCCAGGCTTTTGCTTCATCCGGCCCAGATCCGCCGGCAGCACCAGGGTGAACAGAAAGGCCACGAACAGCCCCGCCGCCATCGCTCCCACCGCGGCGTTGAAGCCGATGCTGGTGAGCAGCACCCCCCCGAGGAAGAATCCCACGCCCTTGAGGGCGTTTTTGGAGCCGGTGAGAATCGCCACCCATCGGAACAGCTGCTGTTCCCCTTTGGCGTGGTCGTCGGGGGTTTCCGGCACCACGGTTTTGATTGCGCTCTTGGCGCTCATCTTGTTGAGATCCTTGGCGATGCCGCTGAGGGCCTGGGCCACCATCACGTAGGCCACGCT
>RGNC01000082.1 GCA_010029175.1 Synechococcaceae bacterium WB8_1B_136
AGCTGGGGGTGAAGGGGGCATCGAAGTCGCCTTCCCCCAGGGGCAGCAGGCCCGTGGCCACACCAGCGAAATCCATGCGCCAGCGATCCCGGGCGGTGCCCACCAACTTCAGACCAGCGGGATCCAGGCGGGTGCCGGGCTGGAACTCCACCACCAGGCGTGTGGCAGTGCCATCGGGCCGACCGATGCGCACCTGACGCACCACCCCGTTGCCGGCAATGGTGCGGGTGCGCTGTGGCGCGCCGGGGAGGTCGATCCACACCCGCGGGCCGATGCCGCCACGGCCCGCTTCAAAGAAGGCCTGCAGCTGCACATCCGGGGAGGTGCGCAGCTCCAGGGCGCCATCGCGGCTGATGCGCCAGGCGGAGAGAGCGCTGCCGGCCCAGGCGGGCAACCCGGCCAACAGCGTGCAAAGGGGCACAACAGCCGTGAACAGCAGCCCGGAGAGGCGCCTGCGCAGGGGTGGCGTCAAGGCACCGCTCACCGGGTCAGAACAGGGCAGGACGACGGTGTTGCAGGCTGGGCATCTGGGCCTGGATGCGCTGGCGATGGCCCACGTCGATCGGAGCCACGGCCTGGCCCGGGCCGATGCCGGCGTCGGCGAGCACGGTGCCCCAGGGGTCGATCACCATGGCGTGGCCGTGGGTCTGGCGGCGTCCACCGTGGCTGCCGGTCTGGGCAGGGGCCACCACATAGCCGGTGTTCTCGATCGCCCGGGCCTGCAGCAGCACCTGCCAGTGATCCTTGCCGGTGAAGGCGGTGAAGGCAGCGGGGATGAACAGCACGTCGGCGCCGGCTCCGGCGAGGTGGCGGTAGAGCTCAGGAAAGCGCACGTCATAACAGATGGACAGGCCGACCCGGCAGAGCCCTGGCACCTCCACCACGGGGGGCAGTTCGCTGCCCGGCTGCACCGTGGCCGACTCGCGGTAGGTGTTGCCGTCGGGCAGGTCCACGTCGAACAGGTGGATCTTGTCGTAGCTGGCCAGGATCTGGCCGTCCTTGCCCACCAGCTCCGCGCGGTTGGTGGTGAGTCGATCGCCGGCCGGCACCGGATAGCCACCACCAAGGAGGGTCACCTGATAGCGGCGCGCCATGGTGACCAGAAAGCGCCGGGACCGTTCCGCCAGGCTGGAGGCCAATTCCAGGCGGCGCTCATCGTCGCCCATGAAGGCGAAGTTCTCCGGCAGGCCCACGAGCTCGGCCCCGCGGCGGGTGGCCAGCTCGATCTGCTCCTCGGCCATCGCCAAATTGGCCTCGATGTCCGCCGTACTGGTGAGTTGAATCGCTGCCGCCAGAAAGCTTGACACCGCTGGGGTTCTCGCCGCAGCGGGCACTGTAACGGCCGCCGGCGGCCCTGGCCTCAGGCCGCCTGAATCACGCCGGGAGCGGTCTGGGTGGGCACGATCGTGAGGCTGTCCACGGCGGCGCAGCAGGCAAAGTCTGCGTCGTGGTTGCCGAGGCCCATCAGCCGCTGGCCGTGGCTCGCGGCCCGCAGGCAGGTTTCCGTGTCGTGGTGCCACTGCTGCCACAGGGCCAGGGCGGCGAGGGCCTCATCGTTGCCCAGGCTCACGCCGATGTGGGGCGCCACCGCCTGTTCCGTGGCGGCCGAGGCCACGGCACCGGCCGCCAGGCTGTCCTCCAGGGAATAGTCGCCCTCCCAGCCGCTGCCCACGATCCAGACCCGCTGGCAGCCGCGCTCCAGCAGCCGCCGGGCCACGGCGGTGCGATTGGGCAGGCAGGCCGTGAGCAGCAGTGGCACCTCGCGCACCGCCGCCAGGGAACGGGTGCCATTGGTGGTGCTCATGAAGATGCGCTTGCCGCCCACCAGCTCTGGAGTCACGGCCAGGGGTGAATTGCCCAGGTCGTAGCCCTCCACCCGCTGGCCGCCCCGCTCACCGGCCCGCAGGCGCTGGGCTGCAGGCCAGGCGGCCGCAGCGGCGTCCAGGGAGGCCAGGTCGGCGAAGGCCTGGATGGCCTCGGCGCCGTTCTGCAACGACCAGGCGATGGTGGTGGTGGCCCGCAGCACGTCGATCACCACGGCGGCATCGGGGCCACCCTCCGCCGAGGGCTTCACGGGCGGTACGGCTTCAGAGGTGTGGAAGTAGGAGATCTGCACGGCCGCGGAACCAGCTGGGCTGGCAACCCTAGGAAGCGGCCCGGTGCGGCGTTCAAGCCGTGGGATCGAGCGCGAAGCGGCCGAAGCGCAGGCGCAGCAGCAGCCCGATCAGGTGGTCTTGCACCCGGCGCGGCCGGGCGAAGACCGCCCGCTGCTCCTGCAGCCAGGCCGCCACCGACAGGGGCTGGCGCCCGCTGACGCGGGCCACGGTGTCCGTCACGATGGCGGCGCCGCCGCGGCGCCAGGCGCGCAGATGGCAGAGCACTTCCGTCTCCACCTGCTGGGCGGAGCCGTAGCTGCCATCCTCCAGCAGCATCGCCGCCAAACGCTCCTCGGGCAAATCCAGGAAGCGCACCGGCCGGCCCAGCTCCAGGCTGAGCAGCCGGCACACATGGGGCATCGAGAGCGCCTCCGGTCCCGTCACCACGAGCTCCTCGCCCTCAAACCCGCCGCAGGCGAGCACCGTGGCCGCCACCCGGACCACGTCATCGAGGGCCACGAAGCCCACGCGGCCCTCCCCGCTGCAGCCCATCACCACGCCCCAGGGCACGCTCACGGCCTGGAGCAGCAGGGCCGTCTCCATCACCGTGTTGGGACTGAGGATGGTCCAGCGCAGGCCGGAGGCCTGAAGGTGGGCGATGGCCTGCTGATGCTGGGTCACCAGCGGATCCCCCTGGTGATCCACGGCGCCGTAGAGGATCACCACCCGCGCCTGCGGGCTGTGCACCTTCAGGGCATCGATCAGGGCACACTCCCGCGCGGCGATGCGCCCATCCATCGGCGTGGTGAGAAACACCTCGCTCACCCCCTGCACCACCGCGATCAGGCTGGCTGGATCATCCAGATCGCCCTCCACCCAGCGCACGTTGCCTGCATCGACGTCGTCGGCACGGCGGCGGCGCACCATCCCCCGCACCTGCAGCTCCGGCCGCAGGCGCAGCTGCTGCAGCAGAGCCCCTCCGAACATGCCGTGGGCTGTGGTGATCAGAACCGTGGCTGCCATCGCCTCACAAGCAACAGGTGGCCCCAGGGATGATGGACCGAAGTCCTGGCGCCAACAACCCACTGATGCCGAATCCGAGCCGCCGCGACCTGCGCGGCTTCCTGCAGCTGTTGGAGAGCCGGGGAGCCCTGCGGCGGATCACGGCAGCGGTGGACCCCGATCTGGAGCTGGCCGCCATCGCCGATCGGGTGCTGGGGCTGGGGGGGCCGGCGCTGCTGTTCGAGAACGTGATCGGCAGCTCGATGCCTGTGGCGGTGAACCTGCTGGGCACCCAGGAGCGGGTGCTGTGGAGCATGGGCATGGAGCGGGCCGAGGAGCTGGAGGCCCTGGGGGAACGGCTGGCCCTGCTGCAACAGCCCCGCCCCCCAAAGGGGCTCCGGGAGGCGGCGCGCTTCGGCGGGGTGCTCTGGGACGTGCTCAAGGCCCGGCCGGATCTCGATCTCACGCCCCCCTGCCACCAGCAGGTGTTCCGGGGCGACCAGGTGAACCTCGACGCCCTGCCGCTGCTGCGGCCCTGGCCCGGGGATGCGGGACGAATCATCACCCTGGGGCTGGTGATCACCAAGGATCCGGAAACCGGCACCCCCAACGTGGGGGTGTACCGGCTGCAGCAGCAGAGCATCAACACGATGACGGTGCACTGGCTGAGCGTGCGCGGCGGGGCGCGCCACCTGCGCAAGGCGGCGGCGATGGGGAAACCGCTGGAGATCGCCATCGCCATCGGCGTGCACCCACTGCTGGTGATGGCCGCCGCCACACCGATTCCTGTGCAGCTGAGCGAGTGGCTGTTCGCCGGGCTCTATGCCGGTGAAGGGGTGCGGCTGGCGAAGTGCAAGACCGTGAATCTGGAGGTGCCCAGCCACAGCGAAGTGGTGCTGGAGGGCACGATCACCCCGGGCGAGGAGCTGGCCGACGGCCCCTTCGGCGACCACATGGGCTTCTACGGCGGCGTCGAAGACTCACCCCTGGTGCGGATCCAGGCCGTGACCCAGCGGCGCGATCCGATCTACTTCACCACCTTCAGCGGCCGGCCTCCCAAGGAGGACGCCATGCTCGCGATCGCCCTCAACCGCATCTACACCCCGATCCTGCGCCAGCAGATCCCGGAGATCGTGGATTTCTTCCTGCCCATGGAGGGGCTCAGCTACAAGCTGGCGGTGATCGCCATCGACAAGGCCTACCCCGGCCAGGCCAAGCGGGCGGCGATGGCCTTCTGGAGCGCCCTGCCCCAGTTCACCTACACCAAGTTCGTGGTGGTGGTGGACAAGGCCATCAACATCCGCGATCCGCGCCAGGTGATCTGGGCCATCAGCGCCCTGGTGGATCCCCAGCGGGATCTGTTCGTGCTGGAGAACACCCCCTTCGACACGCTCGATTTCGCCAGCGAACAGCTGGGGCTGGGGGGCCGGTTGGCCATCGATGCCACCACAAAACTTGGACCCGAGCGCAACCACCCCTGGGGTGAGCCGCTGCAACGGCCGGCGGAACTGGAGGCCCGGATCGATCAGCGCTGGGCCGAGCTGGGCCTGGCCGACCTGGGGGATGCCGCCCCCGATCCCGCCCTGTTCGGCTACACCCTGGAGCAGGTGCTGGAGCGGCTGGCGGCGCCCCAGCCCCACTGCTGACGTGCTGCGCAGGAGTGGCCTGCAGGCCCTGCGGGCCCTGCTGGAGCTGGCGGGCGCTGGTGGGGAGTGGCGCTCCGTGAACGAGATTGCCGCCGCCCAGCAGCTGCCCGCCCCGATGCTCGAGCAACTGCTGCTGCAGCTGCGGCGGGCCCAGGTGGTGGAATCGCGCCGCGGCAGACAGGGGGGCTACCGCCTGCGACGCGAGCCGCGGGACATTGCGGTGGGCACGGTGCTGGAGGCGGTGGGGGGCAAGCCGCAGCTGCTGGGGGACTCATCCAGCGGTGGCGCGGCGGAAGAGCGGGTGCTGCTGGCCCTGGGGCGGCGGCTGCAGGGCGCCCTGGAGCGGGAACTGGCAACCCTCACCCTGGAGGAACTGCTCTACGACCTGCGCAGCTGGCAGGAGACCCTGCGCAACGACGGCGGCCTGATGCTGGGCTGAGGCTGCGCTGGGGGCTTGCGCTCCAGAGGGGTTCAGGCAGCGATCAGGCCAGCGACTCGCGGCGCAGATAGACGCGGATCAGCTTCTCGTCCATCAGGCCCGAGCGGGCGATGGGGGCCTCGTTGCAGCGCTCGAACAGCTCCAGCAGGGTGGCGGGGGCAAAGCTGATGCCGCGCTCGGCGGCGATGGCCGCCACCTCATCGGCGGTGCACACCTCGTTGAGCTGGGCCCGCAGTGCTGAGTCGTGCTGAATCTGGGCCAGAAAACGGAACACGGCCTCGAGCTGTTGAGCCACAGAGGAGCAGACGAGATGCTGCCGTGATAGCCGCGGAAACCCGGGCCCGCCACTCCCTACGCTCGCCCCAGTCGCCCCTGTCCGATGCCCCTCGCCCTGGGAACCACCGCTGGCTGCAGCCTCCGGGGCACGGTGCGGGTGCCGGGCGACAAGTCGATCTCCCATCGGGCGCTGCTGTTCGGTGCCATCGCCGAGGGCACCACCCGCATCGAGGGGTTGCTGCCCGCCCCTGCGCTGGGTCCCCGGTCGGTGCCAGACCTGAGCGGTTGCCGGCTGCTCGTCACCGGTGATCCCGAGGCCTTCGCCTGCGGTGCCCGCCAGTGGCCTAGGATCGCCGCCACGCGGGCGGAGTCATGACCACGGTTGCCGAGCTTCTACAGCCCGTCGAGTCTGATCTGGAGGACCTTCTCGGTGACCTGCGGCGCCTGATCGGCGCCGGCCACCCGATCCTCCAGGCAGCCGCCGAGCACCTGTTCAGCGCCGGTGGCAAGCGCCTGCGGCCCGGCATTGTGCTGCTGCTGTCGCGGGCCCTTGATCCCCAGGGGGACCTGGGCCCCCGCCATCGCCGCCTGGCGCAGATCACCGAGATGATCCATACGGCCTCCCTCGTCCACGACGATGTGGTCGATGAGGCCGGCACCCGCCGCGGCGTGCCCACCGTCCACAGCCGCTTCAACAGCCGGGTGGCGGTGCTGGCCGGTGATTTTCTCTTCGCCCAGGCCAGCTGGCACCTGGCCAACCTCGACGATCTCGAGGTGGTCAAGCTGCTGTCGCGGGTGATCATGGACCTGGCCGAAGGCGAGATCCGCCAGGGCCTCTACCGCTACGACACCGGCCAGAGCCTCGACACCTACCTCGAGAAGAGCTACTGGAAGACCGCCTCCCTGATGGCCAACAGCTCCCGCGCTGCCGGCGTGCTGTCGGGGATTGACGCCACCCAGCTGCAGGCCCTGCACGATTTCGGTCGCCTGCTCGGCCTCGCCTTCCAGGTGGTCGACGACATCCTCGATTTCATCGGTGACGACGACCAGCTGGGCAAGCCCGCCGCCTCTGACCTGGCTTCGGGCACGCTGACCGCTCCGGTGCTCTATGCCATGGCCAGCCAGCCGGCCCTGGCGGGCCTGATTGAACGAGAGTTCCGCGATGCCGGTGACCTCGAGCAGGCCCTTGAGCTGGTGCATCAGAGCGAGCAGCTCCAGGCCGGCGACTGCCTGGCCTTCCTGCCACCGTCACCGTCCCGCCAGGCCCTGCTGCGCCTGCCCGATTTTGTGCTGTCGCGCCTCTACTGATCGCCCCTGCTGACCTCAGCTCTGGCGGTAGCGGGGCAGGTCGTCGCCGATGGTGAGCAGCGGCTTGTTGGTCTTGAACCACAGCCAGTCCCGCAGCGGTGGCGTGCGGGCCAGGTCGGCGCGGGTCAGACCCAGCCCCAGCTTGTCGGAGGCCGACACCAGCAGATCCAGCATCGCGTCGGCGGTGGGTGCCTTGGCCAGGGCTTCGTTCCAGCGGGCATGACCCTCGATGCCCCGCACCAGGGCCCGCACCCGCTGGCTCACGGGCAGGCGCTTCCAGTCGGGGTCGGCCATAGCTGCAGGTGAAGATCGCGCAACGTATCAGGGCCGACCTGGTGTGAAAACCAAAATCAAACTGACAGGTCAGGATTTGCCCATCAGACCGTCGTAGGAGAAACAGGCTCCCAGCCGCAGCCCAGCGATGGTCACCGCAGTGGCAACAGCGACCGCTCCCTCGATCACCCTCACCGACCGGCACGGCCATGCGCTGCTGATCTGTGAGTTGCCGCGCAGCATCCGCCCCGGCGAACTCAGCCGGCTGCACCATCAGATTCTGGTGCACTTCCACGACGAGCTGCAGGCCCCGCCGCCGGCCCGGCCCCGGCGGCTCAGCTGGCCCGAAGTGGTGCGGCGGCTTGAGCAGCGCATGGGCTGCGTCGCCTGATCCCCACCACCCCCTCCCGGCGACCTCAGCGCCGTTCGATCAGTTCGGCGTGGTCGTAGCGCACCTTGGCCAGGGAGGCATAGCGATCGTCGGCGCTGCGGTAGCCGCAGGGGCAGACGACACAGCTGCGATAGTCGCTGTCTTCCAGGCCCAGGATCCGGTCGTAGTCGGGTGGGGAGAACCCCTCGATCGGACAGGTGTCGATCCCGAGCAGGGCGGCGGCGGTCATCAGGTTGCCAAGGGCGATGTACACCTGGTTTGACGCCCAGCGGTCGATGGTGGCGCTGCGGGGGCCGTCGATCAGATCCTTCGCCATCATCTGCTTGTAGCCGTCGAGGGTGGCGGGATCCAGCCCGCGCGCGCCGGCGGTGGCGTCGATCAGCCGGTCGAGGTCACGGCTCTCGATGCGCCGCCGCGCCAGCAGCACCACGAGGTGGGAGGCATCGGTGATCTGGCTCTGGTTCCACGAATGGGGCCGCAGCTCGGCCTTCAGGGCGGCGTCGCGGATCACCAGAAACCGCCAGGGCTGCAGCCCGTAGGACGACGGGGTCAGCACCAGCGTGTCCTCCAGGGTCTGCCAGAGGTCGTCAGGAATGGTGCGCCCGGCATCGAAGGCTTTGGTGGCGTAGCGCCAGCGCAGGGCCTCGAGCAGGGTCCCGGGGGAAGTGGTCATCGCTGCGGGGTTGGTCGCCGCAGCAGCCTGGCACGCCGCACGCCGGCACGGGGCCCAGGCGTGGGGCGCGCACGGGCGCCAACGGCACGCCGTGAGGCACGGAGCAGAAAATATGAACACCGTACCTCAGACAAGGCTCGGATGGTTCTAATGACGCGTAACTTATGACGTGATTGGTGCCAACGGGTAAGACCCGATGGCTGAGAAGTGGATGATGAAATACATCGTGTTGCTGCCAATCCGATCTTCCCGCGAGCATATGCTCAAGCTAGGGATTAGGCATCGCCTAAGCTACTCTTAACAAGAGACCAGTTGCTGGAAGTTGTTGCCGACGCCTCATCGCAGGATGCGAACGCCCTCTGGATCTCGCGAATAACGAATATTGTCTGGCCAATGCTCAGATTTTGGTTGCAGTAGGCGCAGGACCATCTTCTCAACGTGTGATGCCCTCGCCCGAAACCATTCGATGCTATCTCCGGTTATGTTCCCAGCAACCCTTGCTTCT
>RGNC01000083.1 GCA_010029175.1 Synechococcaceae bacterium WB8_1B_136
GAGGTGGAGAACAGATCGAAGGGGTGATGCAGCAGCACATCGCCGCGGCGCAGCACCGAGAAGATGCTCTCGAAGTCTTGGTTCTGGAGTGATCCATCCTCCAGCTGACTGCTCTGGGTGCGCACCAGGGCCGGGTGGGTGTGGCCCCGGAAGGGGCGGTCCTTGAGCTCAGGTGCGGCGATGCTCAGCAGCCCCATCAGATCATCGAGCCCCAGGGGCCCGCGCACCCGGTAGACATCGAAATCATCCACCTCCATGCCGCGCATCAGCTGATTCACCAGCTCATCCGGCATCTCATCGGCCACCTCCAGACGCACCACCTCGCCGCCCATGCGCCGTTTGCGCAGACCCTGTTGCAAGGCCTCCATCAGGTCGTCGGCCTCCAGGTCCCGCAGTTCCAGGTCGGCGTCGCGGGTCACGCGGAAGAAGTAGTGCCCCTCGATCGTCATGCCGGGGAACAGGCGCTGCAGGTTGAAGGCCACCAGCTGTTCCAGGGGCACGGCCATGAACAGGGGCTGGGGGGTGCGGCCTCCGTGCAGCTCCGGAGGGAGGCTCACAAAACGCGGCAGACTCTTCTGGGGCACTTTCACCCGCGCAAACTGCTGCTGCTGGCTGTGGGGATCCTTCACCAGAACCGCGATGTTCAGGCTCAGGTTGCTGATGAAGGGAAAGGGATGGGCCGGGTCCACCGCCAGGGGGGTCAGCACGGGGAACACGGTGCTGTGGAAATAGCTGTTGGCCCAGTCCTTCTGCTTGCGTGACAGCTGTTCGTAATCGAGCAGCAGGATGCTCTCGTCAGCCAGTTGCTGTTTGAGGCTCGTGCGGTAGTGCTGTTGCTGCAGCTCCAGCAGCGGTTCAAGCTCCCGCCGGATCAGATCCAGCTGCTGCAGGGGTGTGCGGCCGTCCTCACTGAGACCCACCACATTGGCGTGGTGCTGAGACTGGAGCGACGCCACCCGCACCATGAAGAACTCATCAAGGTTGTTGCTGAAGATGGCGCTGAACTTGGCCTGCTCCAGCAGCGGGGTGCGCGGGTCGAGTGCCTGGGCCAGCACCCGTTGGTTGAAGCGAATCCAGCTGAGCTCGCGGTTGAGATAGAGATCGTGGGGCAGGCTGGTCGCCGTCATGTCCAGGCCGGTTTGATGCTCCATCTCTAGCGGTTCAATGTTGGCTTGAGGTTATGGCCGTACGGGCACAAGCAGCCGGCGCAGCCGCACCGAGGCGGCCCAGCAACGGGTTGATTCCGGGTGGTCGTTCTCCTGGCTGGACACGGTCACGTGGCACACATTGGTGCGTGAGTCCTTCCAGTGCAATGTGACACTCACCGCTGCGCGTGAACGCTTGCCGGTGGCGCTGCGCTCGTGCCAGATCTGATAGCAGTCATGGCTGTTGCGCCTGTTGCAGTGCATGCCCAGGCCCGCACTCAGCACGCCCTCCAGTTGCTCCCAGTTGCCCCGGTGCATGCGGGTTGTCCAGGTGATGTCCGGCACGGGAATTGAACAGGCCTGAGCCACGCCAATCCTCAGTCCCCTCAGCGATGCCCACGGTGTCGCAGCCAACCTCAGGGCGATGCGTGCCCGTCACTGTGACCCGCAACACTGAGTTCGGCAACACTGTATCTATCAACACCTTGGCTTGAACAGGATCAAGCAGCTGTGCAAGCTTGGTCGAAGCTGTGAGCAGGCCTGCGATCGAATCTGTGGTCGAAGCTGTTGCCACATCACCATGCAGGCGGACGTTCTGCCCTGCTCGGCCCCGTTGGGCCTGTCTGCTGTTGGCGGCGGCCCTGCTGCCGTGTTTCGCCGGCCTCCTGGCCGCGAGCCAGGCTCTGGCAGAGCCGGCCCAGGTGCTGCTGGTGCGCCATGGCCACAAGACCCCCGGTGGCAGCACCTACAACCTCTCACCCGAGGGTTTGCAGCGGGCGTTGGCCCTGGCCGCCCTGATTCCAGCCTGCTTCGGCAAGCCGGATCAGATTCACGCCTTTGGGCTGGATCTCGCCACCAACAAGAACGCCCGCAGTTACCAGACCGCTGTTCCCCTGGCGGTAGCCACCGGCATCACGATTCAGATTGATGCCGAATCCACGGCCCGGTCGCGGGAGATCGGTGAGCAGATCCTGAACAGTCGTGCCAACAGTGGCGCCAACATCGTGATGTTCTGGGAACATCGCCACCTGCCTGAGTTGGCGGCTGGGCTGGGCTGGCCCAGCATGCGTCCCATTGCAGACGACAACTTCGATCAGTTGTTCCTGCTCGACTACAACGGCTCAGCCCGCCCCCCACGGGTGAGCGTCTACAGCCAGCAGGATCTGTTGCAGGGTCTGAAACCCTGCAAGAGCTTCGGCGTCGCCCCCCTCTCCCCGCGCAGATCCGATCCATGACCCTTCGTTCCCGGCGGCTGGCGGCGTTTGCCTTGCTGGCCTCTGTTCAGCTCCTGGCCACTCCCGTGCTGGCCGCACCCGCCCAGGCCCAGCCCGATCAGATCGAGCCCCGCTCCGCAGCCTGGACCAAGGGCCTCCAGCTCAATCAGGCGGCGCTGCAGCAGGTGGTGGGCCGCCCTCCGGCCGCCAACGGTCCCGAGGTGGCGTCGGATCTGGCGGTGTTGCTCTGGCTCCAGACCTACCGCACCCCGGAGATGGAGGCGTCCGCTTGGCTTGGTCTGTATCGCGATCCGGCTGCTTTCAGTCGAGCCCTGGGGGTCGACATGGTGAAGCAGATCCCCACCCTCAGCTCCGGAATCACCGCCTTCATCAAGCCCGTTGACCAGGTCCTGGGGGTGCTCAAGGCCACCTATCGCCGCCAGCGTCCCTTCCGGGCCCATCCCCAGATCCGCCCCTGCTTGCCCCTGGAGGACACCTATTCCTTCCCCTCAGGCCATTCCACCTGGTACCGCACGGCTGCGGAGCTTTTGGCCGATCTGGTGCCAGAGCGCCGCGATCGCCTGATCGCCGTGGGGCTCCACGGTGGGGCGGCCCGGGTGATGTGTGGCATGCACTATCCCTCCGATGTGGAGGCGGGCCAGAGGCTCGGGGCCGAGGCGGCCCGCCAGATCATCCAGAGCGAACAGTGGCAGGCGTTCCGCAGGGATCCCGCTGTTCAGAAGGATCTGCAGTTGCTGCGCTCCCTGGCCCCCGAACGCCTGCCGGTGCTGGTGCGTTGATGCCTTCGGCCGCTGGGCGTTGGATCAGCGCTGCGGGTTGAGGCTTTCTGGATGCAATCGAAAGCTTCCTGAGCCTTTGCTGCAGCTTCAACAGCCGTTAACCGCAGCGGCGCAATTTATGTGCAACCCGCCACTGCAGAGCTGATCTGCCCCTGCCGATGACCACGACCCGTGGGATTCCCGCCCCTGCCAGTTACGGGGATGCCCAGCGCACCGGCCTGACGGCCGATGACCTGTTCGACGGCATCACCGAGCACCTGTTCTTCAGCCAGGGGGCCAGCACCCGTTCCCCCTCCGACCACGACCTCTACATGGCCCTGAGCTATGCGGTGCGGGATCGGTTGATGAGCCGCCACCTGGCCTACAAGGAGTTGCTGCGTCAGCAGCCGGCCAAGTCTGTGGCCTATCTGTCCGCCGAATTCCTGATTGGCCCCCAGCTGGGCAACAACCTGCTGATGCTGGGCATCACCGAGCAGGCCCGGCAGGCGATCAGTCGCTTTGGTGTTCCGGATCTCGATCGCATCCTCGCCGTTGAAGAGGAGCCCGGCCTGGGCAACGGCGGCCTGGGGCGCCTGGCGGCCTGTTTTATGGAATCGATGGCCAGCCAGGAGATTCCGGCCACCGGCTATGGCATCCGCTACGAATTCGGCATTTTCGACCAGTTGATCGAGAACGGCTGGCAGGTGGAGATCACCGATAAGTGGCTGAAGGGCGGCTGGCCCTGGGAAGTGGTGTATCCCTACAAGTCGTGCCGGGTGGGTTTCGGCGGCCGCACCCACACCTACACCGACGGCCAGGGTTGCCTGCGGGTGCGCTGGGAGCCCCAGGAGGAGGTGCTGGGGCTCCCCCACGATGTTCCGGTGCTTGGCTATGGCGTGAACACCTGCGGTCGCCTGCGGCTGTGGCGAGCGGTGGCAACGGAAAGTTTCGATTTCAGTGCCTTCAATCGCGGTGACTATCACGCCGCTGTTGAAGACAAGGTGAACAGTGAGACCCTCTCCAAGGTTCTTTACCCCAACGACGGCACCGACGCCGGCCGGCGGCTGAGGCTGAAACAGCAGCACTTCTTTGTGAGCTGCTCCCTGCAGGATATGTTGCGCAATCTGCAGAAGCGCAACCTTGATCTGGCCGACTTTGAACACCACTGGGCGGTTCAGCTCAACGACACCCATCCAGCCATTGCCGTGGCTGAATTGATGCGGTTGCTGGTGGATGAGCACCAGTTCGCCTGGGATCAGGCCTGGGGCATCACCACCCGATCACTCTCCTACACCAATCACACCCTGTTGCCGGAGGCGTTGGAGTGCTGGGGGCTGGATCTGTTCGCCAGCCTGCTGCCGCGCCATCTGGAGATCATCTATGAACTCAATGCCCGTTTTCTCCAGCAGGTGCGGCTGCGCTACCCCGGCCAGGATGCGGTGCTGCAGCGGGTGTCCCTGATTGATGAACAGGGCGGCAAGGCGGTGCGGATGGCCCATCTCGCTGCCCTCGGCTCCCACCACATCAATGGGGTGGCTGCCTTGCACAGCCAGTTGGTGCAACGGGATCTGTTTCCGGATTTCGCGGCCCTCTGGCCCCAGAAGTTCACCAATGTCACCAATGGCGTGACGCCGCGGCGCTGGCTGGCCCTCGCCAATCCACCGCTGGCGGCCCTGCTGGAGGAGCTGCTTGGGCCCGCCTGGCCGATGCAGCCCCAGCGCTGGCAAGAGCTGGAGCGCCATCGCGATGACAGCAGGGTGCTGGAGCGCTGGGGTGCCTGCAAGCTGGCGGCAAAGCGTCAGCTGAGTCAGCTCATCGCTGAGCGGCACAACATCCTGGTGGACCCCACGTCGCTGTTTGACATCCAGGTGAAGCGCATTCATGAATACAAGCGCCAGCACCTGAATGCGCTGCAACTGGTGGCCCGCTATCTGCAGATCAAGAAGGGGCTCACGGATCACATGGCTCCTCGTACTGTCATATTTGCGGGCAAGGCCGCCCCGGGCTACATGACCGCCAAGTTGATCATTCGCCTGATCAATGGCATTGCCGATGTTGTGAATCGCGATCCCGACTGCCGCGACATTCTCAAGGTTGTCTTTCTGGCTGACTTCAATGTGAAGCTGGCCGAGCGCATCTACCCGGCGGCAGACCTCTCTGAACAGATTTCAACGGCTGGCCTGGAGGCTTCTGGCACTGGCAATATGAAGTTTGCCATGAATGGTGCGATCACCATTGGCACCCTTGATGGTGCCAATGTGGAAATCCGTGAGCAGGTGGGTGCTGACAACTTCCTGCTGTTCGGTTTAACGGCAGATGACGTCCTGGCCTGGCGCCAGGCTGGCTATCGCCCCTGGGAGCTCCTGCAGGACTCCCCCTCCCTGCAGGAGGTGTTTGGGCTGATTGGGTCAGGGCATTTCAGTGATGGTGATCGGGATCTCTACCGCCCGCTGCTGGATGGTCTGCAACAGGCCGATCCCTTCTTCGTGTTGGCGGACTTCTGCTCCTACGGCCAGTGCCAGCACCAGGCTGATCAGCTCTGGGCTGATCAAGCCGCCTGGCGGCGCTCCTCGCTGCTCAACATGGCGCGCAGTGGTTATTTCTCATCCGACCGCGCCATCAAGGATTACGCCCAGCAGGTGTGGAACGTGAAGCCGATGCCGGTGGAGCTGGCCTGTTCACTGCTTGCGTGAGCCATGACGTCATCTCTGCGTTCCCCTTCAGAGCCCACCCGGGACAGCACGGGCGGCTGGTTGAAGTCCGCCAGCCGCAACCCTGTGGCCTCCCAGGCGCTGATCATCACCCGCGCTCAACAGATCCGTGCCGGGCAGGCCCCGGGTGCAACGCCGGCGCAACGCCGGGCTGCCGCCCGTGCCCGCCGTCAGCTGATCAAGGAGAATCTGCGCCTGGTGGTGTGTATCGCCCGGCCCTTCTGCAGCAGGATTCAACGCAGCCAGGTGCTGGAATTTGCTGACCTGCTTCAGGCCGGCAGCATCGGCTTGATCCGCGCTGTGGAAAAGTTTGACCCTGCCAGGGGCTACACCTTTTCCACCTATGCCACCTGGTGGATCCGGCAGAGCATTCGCCGTGAGATCGAGGCCAACGACGGCCTGATTCGCCTGTCTGCTCGCCTGCACCAGTTGAAGCTCAAGCTGCATTACGCGCCCCAGCACCTGCGCGGTGAGGCCCTGGCTCGCTATCTCGATGTGGAGCCCCAGCAGTTGCAGGACGTGCTGGCCACGCTGCAGCTCTCCCATGGGGTGAGTGTGGATCGACCGATCGACCAGGACGGGGGCGATGGCCTCGCCCTGGCGGACTGTCTCGCGGCCCCGGAGGATCACAGCCTCACCCTGCAGGAGCTGGAGCAGGCGGCGCAACGCCTCAGGGGCCGTGCCCCGGAGGAGCTGGCGCTGCTGGATCGGCTGGCCCGTGGCGAAACCGAGAGTGCCCTGGCCCGCAGCCTTGGCATCACCCGCCAGGCCTTGCACCGGCGGGTGGAAAAGTCACGCCAGCGCCTGCGCCTGGTGGAACCCGACAGCCGCCACCTGCTCGAGGCCCTGGCCTAGGGGGTTCCTGCCGCCAGCAGGGGCTTGCCATCGCGCCGCTGGATCATCACCACCCCTGGCCTGGGGGCCCGACCCGGTACCCCGGAGGGCCAGTTCGACCCCAGCGGCACGCGGCGCAACTGCTGGAAGGGGCGGTTGTGGCGATCCCGCAGCTCAAAGGCCTGGAATTCTTCGTCGCCCTGGCGATGGATGCCCCAGTCCTCCCCCGGATGCTGCACCGAGAGGAACAGGGTGGTCTCCTGGGCGTCGAAGCAGGGGCCGCTGAGCTCGCATTCCATGGGCCCGGTGGCAAACAGCAGCGCCTTGCCGGCATCGGCCCCATGGGCAGGCAGGATCCAGCAGCTGTTGTTGCCGAACACATCCAGGCTGGCATCGCCGCTGGAGCGGTCGGTCACCATCCAGATGTGTCCTGAGCGGTCCACGGCCAGGTTGTCGGGATTGGCGAACCCCATGCCCCCCTGCCATGGGGTTCCGCCCGTGGCCACCATGCGCCAGCGGAACCGCCCTCCCGGCGTGCCGCGGTTGGCCGTCGTGTCGCTCAGGCGCATCACCCAGCCGTAGGGCCAGTTCGCCTGCTGGGCCGGGCCATGGAAGATGGCGGGGTCGGCGGCACCGTCCTCGCTGCTGCCCCCGGCGGTGAAACTGATCAGCAGATCACCGCTGCGGGGATCGAGATCCGTGTCTTCCGGGCGGGCCGTTGGCGTGGCGCCGATGGCGTTGGCCGCCAGGTGGGCATCAATCAGGATCGCCCCCATCTGCAACTCCCCGGAGCCCGCGTACAGATCACCGAGGGTGGGGTAGCGCTGGCGGTAGAGCTGCAGCTCCGCATCGCTGTTCAGCCGCTCGGCGCCGGCCCGGCTGCGGTCGCGATGGGGCAGCAGGGTGGCCGGCGGCAGCCCGTGCCGTTCGAAATGGCTGGGGGGCAGGGGATTCACCACTGTGGCTGGATCCAGCACCAGCCAGACCCCTGTTCCATCGCTCAGCAGTTGGGCCACCTCCAGGCGGCCGTCCGTCAGCAGCCGGGAGTTGGCGGGGTTGGTGGGGTCGTCCACCAGGGCGGAGCTCACGTAGCGGTAGAGGTGGCCGCCATGGCGGTCGCAGCCGGAATACACCACCAGTGGCTCACCCGCCCTGGCCCGCACCGCCACGGCCTCATGGCGAAATCGCCCCAGCCAGCTGTGCTTCACCGCAGGACGCTGCGGCTGGCGGGGATCGATCTCCACCATCCAGCCGTATTTATTGCCCTGCAGCCCGAAGGGGTTGCCCAGCCCCTCCAGCCGCCGGCCATCGAAACGGAACGGGCAGTGGGCCGGGGCCGGGGACGACCCATCGGCATACACCGCTTCCACCACGTGGTTCTGAATGTTCTCCTCGGCGGAGAGCACCGTGCCCCAGGGCGTTGTGCCACCGGCGCAGTTGGCGAAGGTGCCGATCACCCGGTCGTTCAGGCCATCGTTGATGCCGAGCCGATGGGGGTTGGCGAACACCGCTGCCGCCGGCCCACTCACCCGCAGTTGCTGCTCTGGCTGGCCCCAGCCGCTCAGGCCGGTGATGCGTCGGTCCAAGCCATCCCGTTGGTGGCGCCAGCGGCCATCGCCCTGGCGCTGCAGGGTGGCTACGCCGATGCCCAGATCGCCCATGGCGGCGGTTGCCACCGCCATCACCAGGCCTCGCAGTGGATCCTCCTGGGGCAGGCTGCCCAGATCCACCTCCCCTCCCCGGGGGGCGAGGGCGCTTTTGAGGGCGTTGATGGGCGGCGGCGGCGCCGCCAACTCCGCCAGCCCCGCGCACCACACCCTGGCGCTGATGTATTCGAAGTTGATGGTGAGCAGGGCC
>RGNC01000084.1 GCA_010029175.1 Synechococcaceae bacterium WB8_1B_136
GCCAAGAGACACCTCTGGCGACACTCTGGATTCTAGCTAATACTTCCGGGACGGCGCACTAGAACCCCGCTTCAGGGCCCCGCAAGAATGGCCGCCTCCACATCCTCCCGGCTCAGGCCATAGGGAAACTGCCGCTCCACGCAGCTGGAGCCGCTGTGCCAGCGCACGCTGAGCTCCTCGATCTCCAGCTCAAGCTCTGCGGTCCAGCCCTGACGACTGAGGCTCCAGAGACAGGAATGGGGAGCCGCCTGCACCGCCCCCAGCTGCGTGAGCCAGCCCTCCAGCTCCGGCAGCGGGTGGTGGTACAGCGGTGTCTGAGCTGGCGGCAGGGGGGACATCCGCAGGGGCGTCGGCCGTGGATTGGGCAGTCTGAACGGAGCTGGACCACCAGCTGGGGGTACGCACCAGCTCGGCGCCCCGGGCCCAGGCCAGCCCCACCCCCAGCACCAGGCTGAACAGCACCGCCAGGACCAGCAGCAGCAAGGCGAACCACTCACCGCCCGAGAGGGCCCGACGCACCGGCACCGGCCTGGGCTCCAGCCGTACCACGGCGGGCCTGGCAGGGGTCGTCAGGCTGGCGTCGTAGGCGCGGCGGCGCTCGGGGTCGCTCAGGGTGAAGTAAGCCTGCTGCAGCTGCTGAAATGCCGCTTCCGCCTGGGCCCGGGGCAATTCGGTGGTGTCCGGGTGGTAGCGCTTGCTGAGGCTGCGAAAGGCCTGGCGCAGCTCCCCGGCGGTGGCCTGGGGGCTCAGCCCCAACAGCGCGTAGTGGTTGGCTGCTCCCACTGCGGCGGCATCGGGTGTGGGGGATCCTAGAGATCCTGCCCATGCCACCCAAGGGGATGTCAGCCGCACCGGAGTCCGCCACGCCCTTCGCCCAACCCGGAGAGCCGCTCTGGCAGGCCCTGGGTTGGCACCCCAGCCCAGACCAACTGCAGCAGCTGATCGGGCTGCAACAGCTGCTGCGGGAGTGGAACAGCCGCCTCAACCTCACCCGCCTGGTGGAGGGGGAAGACTTCTGGATTGCCCAGGTGCTGGACAGCCTCTGGCCGCTGCTGCCCTGGCTGCGGGAAGCGCCCGATGCCGCCCTGCGCTGCATCGACGTGGGCACCGGCGGCGGCTTCCCGGGGCTGGCGGTGGCCATCGCCCTGCCCAACGCTCACCTCACCCTGGTGGACTCCGTAGGCCGCAAGCTCCAGGCCGTCCAGGCCATGGCGGAGGCCCTGGGGCTTGGCGAGCGGGTGGAGCTGCGCGGCGAGCGCATCGAGGTCACCGGCCGGCAGCAGCGCTGCCGCGGCCAGTTCGACCTGGCCATGGCCCGGGCGGTGGCCGCGGCCCCGGTGGTGGCCGAATACCTGGTGCCGCTGTTGGCCCCCCAGGGCCAGGCCCTGCTGTATCGCGGCCAGTGGAGTGGCAGCGATCAAGCCGACCTGGAGCGGGCGCTGCTGCGCCTCAAGGCCCGCATCAGCCGGCTGGAGCAGCGGGAGCTGCCGGCGGGCCGGGGACTGCGCACCGCCCTGCTGCTGGACGCCAGTGATCGCTGCCCCAGCACCTACCCCAGGGCCGTGGGCATCCCCAGCAAGTTCCCCCTCGGCCAGGAGGGCTGAACGACCTCAGTCGCTGGCCATCAGGCGTTGCGTGGCCTGCCCCCCCAGCCGGCGGCGCAGATCGCGCAGCAGGCCGGGAATCTGATCCGCCCAGGGGCTCCCCGCCAGGGCCGCCTTGAGTTCCGCCTCGCTCACACTCCCATCGAGGGCATCGGCATTGGCACCGGGGAACCAGTGGCTGCCAGCCCCCAACAGGCCATAGCGCGCCCGGCCGTAGCCCTGCAGATCCCAGGCCTGCAGGAGGTTGTGGAGCCACAGCAGGGTGGGCAGGTTGATCTGGCCAGGGGTGTCCTGCCAGGCGGGCAGCCCCTGGCTCCAGCTCTCCAGCCAGGCCGCCCCAAGGGCCTCGCGGCGCGCCGCCTCCAGGCGCTCCTGGATCGGTGGCAGCAGCTCCTGGGCCCTGGGCAGCAGCGCCACCGCCTGCAGGTGCAGCTCCAGATCGTCCGGCCGGGCCGCCCCCACGCTGATGGTGTGGATGCCGGGGGCCGAGAGGCAGAACAAATCGTTGAACACGATCGGGTGCAGTGGCGCGCAGAGCTCCAGCAGACGATCGGAGGGGGTATGCAGATGGCCCCCCTTGTCGGTGGGGCTGATCACGAACACCCCCATGTCGTGGGCGGTGGCGGCCTCGATCGCCGGGCCGTTGTCCTGGCGGATGAAATACCAGTGCAGGTTCACGTAATCGAACTGGTCGCTCTCGATCGCCCGCAGGATCAGGGGCAGGGGCGCATGGGTGGAGAAGCCGATGGCGCCGATGCGGCCCTGATCGCGCCAGCGCCGGGCCACCTCCAGGCAACCGCCGGGCCTGAGGGTCTGCTCCAGGTGCTCCGGCAGGTTGATGCCGTGAATCGCCAGCAGATCCACGCGGCCAGTGCCGCCGCCGGCCTGGGCTGCCGTCAGCCCCAAGCGCTGGAAGCTCAGCTCCAGCTCGGCTTCAAAGGCGGCCGGATCCTCGTGGGGCGGAACCTTGGTTTGCAGGATGCGCTGGGGATCGGGCACCAGCGGCAGCAGGCTGCCCAGCTGACGCTCCGACGTGCCGTAGTGGCGCGCCGTCTCGATGTGGTGGAAGCCGCTGGCCACCGCCCGCTCCAGGGTGGCGCGCAGGTTGGACTGGCTGGCCGCATCGATCTGCTCGGCGGGCAGATCGCTCCAGCTCTGCTGAAAGCGCATGCCCCCCAGGGAGAGCACGGGCATCGGCAGACCGGTGCGGCCAAAGCGGCGGGTGGGCAGCATCAGCCGGGTCCTCCCACCGCCCCTCGCCGCGGCAGGGTGCGCCCGGGACGGGTTGGTGTCGGCAGTCCGAGGGGCAGCAGCTCCTGGCTGCGGCACTGCTCCTCGAGGGCGGGGAGATCCTCGTAGCTCACCCAGTGGATGCAATCCACTGGGCAGGTGTCGATGGCCTCCTGGATCCTCTCGGTGCTGTCGCCGTCCTGGCGGATGGCACGGGAGCGGCCCCAGGATTCCTCCACCACAAAGGTGTTGCCGGCCACGTGGGCGCAGTAGCGGCAGCCGATGCAAACACCCTCATCCACCCACACCGCCTTCTGGCGCAGGGCACCCCCCAGCAGCGGTTCAAGACCGGTTGCCGACACCGGGGGAGCCGAGGGTGCGGCAAAGGCAACCGCCGGGTCGACAACCCAGGGCAGACCCTCACGGGTCATGGATCAACCGTCCCAGCGGGTCACCACCAGCTCAATGCTGCCGTCGTTGGCCTGACGCTGCTCGCTCACCTGGAACCCCTCCTGGGCCGAGGCCGCCAGAATGGTGCGCAGGGCGTACTGCTGGGTGAGCTTGGCCAGGAAGCGCTCCACCGGGATCGGCTGCTTCCAGAGGTCGAGGTCGGTGACCAGCTCGTAGCTGCCGGTGCTGGCGTTCCAGCGGAAGCCCAGATCGCTGCCCTCCGGAGAGGCGATCGCCAGGTCGGCCACCACGGTCTGACCGCGATAGCCACGCACCGGACGCGCACCGTCGCTGGGCTCATGGCCGAGATCCCTCAGGGCATCGAGCAGGGCGGCGCGATCGCGCAGTTCCGTCTTGACGGTGCTGAAGTGAGACATCAGGAAGCCGAGTTGGAAAGGGTCTGCTCAGCCGCGGTCCGCGAGGCCTGGGCGGCAATGGTCGGCGCCTGGAACGCCGCTGCGGTCGACTGGCGCTGTTGCACCGCGCCGAGCTTGGCCTCAATGCGTTCGGTGAGCTGTTCGCAGCCGCTGCCCTGAACGCCCTCCACGAGCTCTTCCACGCGGCCATCGGGCCGAATTCGAAAGCGGATGGATTGCTGGGCCATCCCGGGCAGAGGAAGGTGCGGAGATGCTAGCCGCGTCGGCCAGGCTCTGGCAGGCCTCAGGGCAGCAGCCCTTCATCCACCAGGGTCTGCAGGCGCTCCAGCACCAGCGGGTCCTCCAGCTGCTCCAGGGCCAGGCGCGCCTCATCCCGCACCGCCAGATCGCTGTCGTGCAGCATCGCCTTGAGCAGGGCCTCCACCACCTCCCGCTGGCGGGGCTCCACCAGATCGCCATAGAGACGCCCCAGCGACCAGGCGCTGTTGCTGCGCACCACCGGCTCGCTGTCGATGCGCAGGGCCTGCAGCAGCTGGCCGGCTGCCTGGTCGGCCTTGGCCAGACCGGTGGCGCCGGCATCGGCCAGGGAACTGGCGGCCCAGAGCCGCACGGCGGCGATGTCGGTTTCGAGGGCCCGGATCAGGGGATTCATCACCGGAGCATCCGGATAGCTGCTCAGGCTCCAGGCCACGGCCTTGCGCACATAGCCGTTGCTGTCGTTCTGCAACAGCGCCAACAGCGGCGAAACCGCCTGGATATCGGGGTTGCGGCCCAGGGCGTAGACGGCGCTCATGCGCAGGATCGGGCAGCCCGCCTCCAGCAGCGGCAGCAGCCGGGCCGGGGCACGGGGATCGCGGTGCTCGCAGAAGATGCGCAGCCCCTGCATGCGCTCCTCATGGCTGCCCTGCAGCAACTGCAGGCCCAGGTCGCACTCGGCCGCCGCGTCCACCGCATCGGCGTCGAGGGCATCGAGGTCGTCGAGGGGATCCCCCAGCAGTTCCTCGGCCAGCTCATGGGCAAGCATCTCCGGATCCAGCGCCAGCTCCGCTGGGCTGTGGGAGAACTCGGGGAACGGGCCGGTCATGGCGGGATCGTAAAAGCAGGCAGGCCGCAGCCGGCCCGAGCCCCATCAGCTGATCGGAGCCGGGGCAGCCATGTCGCCCGGCAGCCAGATGCGGGCGCTCACGGCAAACAGTGCCAGGCCGAACAGCAGCACGATCGCCGCTGGCAGCAGGGTGGAACGGAAAAACTGCACGGCGCCAAACCCACGGAAGGCCATTCTCGCCCGCTGGCCCATCCAGCCGCTACGCCTAGGGTTCCGCCAATCGACGAGAGGCCATGGGCGCCCAGGAGCCGCCGCAACCGCAGGCCAGCGGCACGGATCGCAGCGGCATGGATCCCAGCGGAACGGTGCGACGCCTGGTGGCGGTGAGCGCCGAAGGGGTGGCCAGCGGCACACCACTGATGGTGGGCAGCAAGCTGCTGCAGGGCTGGCTGGCAGCCAGCGGTGTGCCCCTGGCGCTGATCGGCCTGATCCCCCTGGCGGAGCTCCCCTACACGCTGAAGCTGTTCTGGGCGCCGCTGCTCGACCGCTGGCCGCTCCCCTGGCCCGACCGGCGCCGCGGCTGGATCCTGGTGCTGCAACTGCTGTTGGTGGCGGTGATCGCCGCAATGGCGCTGCTGCGTCCAAGCACCGACCCCGCCAGCCTGACGGCAATCGGCGTGATGGCCCTGCTGCTGGCGGTGCTCAGCGCCACCCAGGACATCGTGATCGACGCCTACCGCACCGATCTGCTGCCGGAGGCCGAGCGCGGCGCCGGTGCCGCCGCCACCACCCTGGGCTACCGGGCGGCGATGCTGGCGGTGGGGGCCGGCGGCTTCCTGCTGGCGGGCCGCTACGGCTGGCCGGCGGCCTTCCTGAGTGCAGCGGCCCTGGTGGCGGCGGTGATTCCGTTCACGCTCACGGCACCGACGCTGCAGCCGGTGCAGCATGCCGTCACCAGCCTGCGCCAGGCGGTGTTGGGGCCGGCCCGGGAGTTTCTGCACCGCGCCGGCCCTGGCCGCACCTGGCAGCTGCTCCTGCTGGTGCTGCTCTACCGCTGGCCCGACGGCCTGCTCAGTGCCATGGCCATCCCCTTCCTGACGCTGCAGGGCTTCAGCGAAGCCCAGATCGGCCTGGTGCAGGGGGGCTGGGCGATCGCCGCCACCATGGTGGGCACGGTGCTGGGCGGTGCGCTGTTCGCCTGGCTGGGCATGAACCGCTCCCTGTGGCTGTTCGCCGTGGCCGGCGCCATCGGCAACCTGAGCTACTGGGCCCTGGCCAGCTTCGGCGGCGGCTTCGCCGGACTGATCACTGCCGTGAGCCTGGAGAATATCAGCGGGGGCATGGTGGGAGCGGTGTTCGTGGCGCTGCTGATGAGCCTCTGCAACCCGCGCTTCTCCGCCACCCAGTACGCCCTGCTCTCCGGCGTCTACGCCATGAGCCGCTCACTGCTCTCGGCACCGGCGGGGGTGGTGGCCGAGCGGGTGGGCTGGTCCAGCTTCTTTCTGTTCACAGTGGCGGCGGCGATTCCCGCCTTCCTGCTGCTGGCCCGGCTGGCCCCCTGGGGTGAGCAGGAAGCCCGCGGCGCCTTCGATCCGGCCCGCGACGCCACCTGATCGGTTGAGGCAGGTCAGCTCCGCCCGGCAGGCGCGGGGTCCAGGCTGCCCTCCAGGCGCCGCCGCAGCTGGCCGCAGGCGGCATCGGCATCCAGACCGCGGCTGGCCCGCACACTCACGGCCACATGCCGATCCTGCAGGGCGCGGCGGAAGGCCTCCACCGCGCCGGGGCCAGGCCGCTGGAACTCCTCCTCGGCGATGGGGTTGTAGGGGATCAGGTTCACATGGCTCTGGAAGCCGCGCAGCAACTGGGCCAGGGCCGCCGCATGGCGAGGCTGGTCGTTGAGCCCCCCCAGCAGGATGTATTCGAAACTGACGCGCCGGCCCGTGATCGCCACGTAGCGGCGGCAATCCTCGAGCAACGCCTCGATCGGGTAGGCGTGGGCGGTGGGAATCAGCTCCTCGCGCAACCGCTGGTCCGGCGCATGCAGGCTCACCGCCAGGGTGAACTGGGCTCGCCCCAGCCGCGCCAGGGCCTGCTCCGCCAGGGTGGGCAGGGTGCGGGGCACCCCCACCGTGCTCACGGTGATCTGCCGCTGGGCCATGCCCAGATCGGTGCAGAGGCATGCGATGGCATCCAGCACCGCCTCGATGTTCAGCAACGGCTCCCCCATGCCCATGAACACGACATGGCTGGGGCGCTGCTCCATCACCTCGCGCACACTCAGCACCTGATCCACGATCTCGTGCACCGCCAGGGAACGCTGCAGGCCTCCTTTGCCGGTGGCGCAGAAGCGGCAGGCCATCGGACAGCCCACCTGGCTGCTGACGCACACCGTGAGCCGGCCCTCAGCGGGGATGCCCACCGTTTCGATGCTGAGGCCGTCGTGGGTGGCCAGCAGCAACTTGGTGGTGCCATCGCGGGCGACGCTGCGGTGCAGCTCGCGGGAGCGGCCGATCCAATCGAAGGCGATGGCAGGGGGCTGGGCAGCCAACTGCTCGCGGAAGGCCTTGGGCAGCACCGACACCTCCTCGAGGCTGCGGGTCCCCTTGGCATAGAGCCAGTCGTGCAGCTGGCGACCGCGGAAGGCGGCCTGGCCATGGGCCGTGGCCCACTGCTCCAGAGCGGAAAGGCCCATCCCCAGCAGGGGACGGGCCTCGGTGGCAACCGCGGAGGCAGCGGGGTGGGCTGCCATCAATCCCAGATCAACAGGCCGTGACCCAGCCAGATCTCCACCGCCAGCAGGGCCATGAAGCCCAGCATGGCCAGGCGACCGTTGAGCCGCTCCGTGTGGGTGTGGAAGCCGTAGCGGGGCAGACGCCGCTGCGGGATGAGCGTGGGCTGGATCATCGGGTTGTCATGGGGTGGGTTGCGGCGATGGGGCCGCTGCAGACCAGGCTGGCGCGCCCGATCAGTCGTCCGTGAGCAGGCCCTCCTCCTGCAGACCCTCCAGGGCGGCGGGATCAGCGATCAGCTCCTCCTCCAGGCCCTCTTCCACCACCGGGCGAGTGAAGGCAGCGGAGGTGCTGGCGCTGGCCTCGATGCCGTGGCGGCTGCGGGTGGCCTCCAGGTCGTCGTCGGAGGGATCATCGAGCAGCACACCGGCGTTGGCGGCCGAGGCCGGGGCCGGCATCTCCACGGTGTAGTCGGGGCGCAGGTTCTGCATGCGGCGGTAGCCGGAGGGATCCTCATCGAGGATGTCCGGATGGGGGCCCGCCTCGGCGCGCAGTTCCTCCTCGAAGCCGCTGAAGCCGGTGCCCGCAGGGATCAGGCGACCGATGATCACGTTCTCCTTGAGGCCGCGCAGCCAGTCGCTCTTGCCCTCGATGGCCGCTTCGGTGAGCACGCGGGTGGTCTCCTGGAAGGAGGCCGCCGAGATGAAGCTGTCGGTGTTGAGCGAGGCCTTGGTGATGCCGAGCAGCACCGGCGTGAACTCGGAGGGGGCACCGCCGGTGATCGCCATGGCGCTGTTCACCTGCTCCACCTGACGCAGCTCGATCAGCTCACCGGGGAGCAGGGTGGTGTCACCCGCATCCTCGATGCGCACCTTGCTGGTCATCTGCCGCACGATCACTTCGATGTGCTTGTCGTCGATGGTGACGCCCTGCGACTTGTAGACGTTCTGCACTTCCTGCACCAGGCGGAACTGCAGCTTGGAGATGGCCTCCTGGGCCGCCTCAAGGGTGGGCTTGC